>CAIUGQ010000066.1 GCA_903898725.1 uncultured Burkholderiales bacterium
GGTCAGCGTGCTGATGAAGGCCAGGCCGTCGAGCGGATCGAAGGGCATGCGCTTGAGCATCGCCGCCTGGCTCGCATGGCCGCTGGGCAGCAGCAGCCAGGTGTAGCCGTCGGCGGGGCCGCGGGCGACCGCTTCGGCGGCGACCAGGCCGCCCGCGCCGACGCGGTTCTCGACCACCACCGGCTGGCCGAGCAGCGGCTGGATGCGCTGCGCGAGCAGGCGGGCCACGACGTCGGAGCTGCCGCCGGGCGCGAAGCCGACGAGGATGCGGATCGGGCGGGAGGGCCAGGGCTCGCCCTGTGCACGGGCATGGGGCGCGAGCGAAGCCAGCGCCGCCGAGGCGAGCGCGCCACGCACGAGGGCACGTCTGCGGGGGAAGGTCATGGAGGTCTCCGGGGGTCGGCGATTATCCCGCATCGCCGTGCCTCCGGCCCGGTCCCGGGCGGGCGGCACGGCGGGCACGGTCCCGGCTGATACACTTCGCCGCTCGCATGGACACCTCCCCCGAGCTCCCGCGCGAGGTCGCCCGCCGGCGCACCTTCGCGATCATCTCGCACCCCGACGCCGGCAAGACGACGCTGACCGAGAAGCTGCTGCTCTTCGGCGGCGCGATCCAGCTCGCCGGTACGGTCAAGGCCAGGAAGAGCGCGCGCCACGCGACCTCCGACTGGATGGAGGTCGAGAAGCAGCGCGGCATCTCGGTGGCCAGCTCGGTCATGCAGTTCGAGTACGACGGCTGCGTCTTCAACCTGCTCGACACGCCCGGCCACCAGGACTTCTCCGAGGACACCTACCGCGTGCTCACCGCGGTCGACTGCGCGGTGATGGTGGTCGACGCGGCCAAGGGCGTCGAGGCGCAGACCATCAAGCTGCTCGAGGTCTGCCGGCTGCGCGACACGCCGATCGTCACGTTCGTGAACAAGCTCGACCGCGAGGTGCGCGAGCCGCTCGAGCTGCTCGACGAGATCGAGTCGGTGCTGAACATCAAGTGCGCGCCGGTCACCTGGCCGGTCGGCGCGGGCAAGCGCTTCCGCGGCGTCTATCACCTGCTGCGCGACGAGGTGCTGCGCTTCGCGCCCGGCGAGGAGAGCGCCAACCAGGCCGTGGAGGCGATCTCCGGCGACGCGCTGTCCGCGCTCGACGAGCAGTTCCCGCAGGAGATGTCGGCGATGCGCGACGAGATCGAGCTGGTGCGCGGCGCCGGCTCCGAGTTCGAGCTCGACGAGTTCCTCGCGGGTCGCCAGTCGCCGGTCTTCTTCGGCTCGGGCATCAACAACTTCGGCGTGCGCGAGATCCTGCGCGCGCTGGTCGACTGGGCGCCGCCGCCGCAGCCGCGCGATGCGGGCACCCGCGAGGTCGATCCGAAGGAGCCGGGCTTCAGCGGCTTCGTCTTCAAGATCCAGGCGAACATGGACCCGCGGCACCGCGACCGCATCGCGTTCATGCGCGTGTGCTCGGGCCGCTACGACCCGGGCATCAAGGTGATGCATCGGCGCCTCGGCCGCGAGATCAAGATCCAGAACGCGCTGACCTTCATGGCCAACGAGCGCTCGCTGATGGAGGTCGCCTACGCGGGCGACATCATCGGCCTGCACAACCACGGCAACCTGCAGATCGGCGACACGCTGCTCGAGGCCAACGAGGCACTCGGCTTCACCGGCATCCCGTACTTCGCGCCCGAGCTGTTCTCGCGCGCGCGGCTGCGCGACCCGCTCAAGTCCAAGCAGCTCCTCAAGGGCCTGCAGCAGCTCGGCGAGGAGGGCGCGGTGCAGGTCTTCGAGCCCTTCGTCGACACCACGCCGCTGCTGGGCGCGGTCGGCCAGCTGCAGTTCGAGGTGGTCGAGCACCGGCTGCGTACCGAGTACTCGGTCGAGGCCACCTTCGAGCGCGCCGGCATCGACTCGGCGCGCTGGGTGACCTGCGAGGACGACCGCGTGATGCGCGACTTCCAGAACGCCCAGCAGATGCGGCTGGCCAAGGACGTCGACGGCAACCTCGTCTACCTCGCGGACTCGGGCGTGAACCTGCGGCTGACGATGGAACGCTGGCCGAAGGTGCGCTTCCACGCCACCCGCGAGCACGGCCGCCGGATCAGCGGCTAGGGCGCGCGCGATGGCCGGGACCGGCACGTCCATGCCCGGCGGTGCGCCGTCGGGGGGTGTCCTCCCGATGGTCGTCGCCGGGTTCGTCTGCGTGCTGGTCGGCTTCGCGAGTTCGTACGCGATCGTCGTGCAGGCCGGCCGCGCGATGGGACTCGACGCCGCGCAGCTCGCCACGATGACCGCCGCGCTCGCGCTCGGCATGGGGCTCACGACGCTGCTGCCGAGCCTGTGGCTGCGCATCCCGGTGGTGACCGCGTGGTCGACCCCGGGCGCGGCCCTGCTCGCCGTCAGCCTGCCGGGCGTGCCGCTGCCCGAGGCGATCGGCGCCTTCCTCGCCTGCGCGGTGCTGCTGACGGTCGCGGGCGCGAGCGGCCTCTTCGAACGCTGGATGGGCCGCATCCCGATGTCGATCGCGAGCGCGCTGCTGGCGGGCGTGCTGCTGCGTTTCGGGCTGGACGCGTTCGGCGGCCTCGCGAGTGCGCCGGCGATCGTCGGCCCGATGCTCGCGACCTTCCTCGTCGCGCGCCGCGTCTCGCCGCGGTGGGCCGTGCCGACCACCTTGCTCGCGGGCCTGGTCGCGGTGTTCGCGGGGCCGGGCCTGGCGCTCGGGCCGGCGGGGCCCGGGGGCGCACCGGCCGCGGTCGCCGCCGCGTCCGTCGTGCCGCTCGCCTGGCCGCCCGCGTTCTCGGTGTCGACGCTGCTCGGCGTCGCGCTGCCGCTGTTCGTCGTCACCATGGCCTCGCAGAACCTGCCCGGCGTCGCGGTGCTCAGGGCATCCGGCTACGGTGACGCGCCGATCTCGCGCCTGCTGACGATCGCCGGTGTCGCCACGCTCGTGCTCGCGCCCTTCGGTGCGTTCGCGCTGAACCTCGCCGCGATCAGCGCCGCGCTGTGCATGGCGCCCGACGTGCATCCCGATCCGCGCCGGCGCTGGGTGGCGGCCGCGTGCGCGGGCGGCTTCTACCTGTGGATGGCCGCGTTCGCCGGCCCGCTCGCGGCGCTCTTCGCGGCCCTGCCGCGCGAGATGGTGATCGCCGTCGCCGGTCTCGCGCTGCTGCCCACGATCGGCCGCGGCCTGCTCGCCGCGGTCTCGAACGACGACGAGCGCGAGCCGGCCCTCGTGACCTTCCTGGTCAGCGCATCGGGCCTGGTGCTGTGGGGGGTCGGCTCGGCGTTCTGGGGCGTGGTGTTCGGCGTGGCGGCGCTGCTGGCGTGGCGGCCGCGCTCGGCCTGAGCCGGGCTCAGCGCGTGTCGAACCCCTGCGCACGGACGAAGTCGCCCCAGTCCTCGCGCTGAGCCGTCGCGTACTGCCTGGCCCGCTCGTCCGACCAGGCTGTCGCGGGCGCGGCGCCGGGCGGACGCCTCGACGCTTGCGCGGCCACGTAGCGGGCATCGAAGGCGTCGATCGCCGCGTCGTCCCGGCGGCCGTCGCGATCCTCGTCGAAGCGGTCCACGTGCAGCGTCGCCGACAGGGGGAGTCGGGCATTGACGTCGCGATGCCCGACCGGCCAGCCGATGCACAGCCCGGCGATCGGGAACACATGGGCGGGCATGCGCAGCAGTTCGGCGAGCCGCGCGGCGCGGTCGCGCAGCACGCTGATCGGGCAGCAGGCGAGGCCCGCCGCCTCGGCCGCCCGGATGAGGTTCATCAGCACCAGCGCCGCGTCGACCGCCGGATTGAAGAAGCCGTCGAGGTGCTCGTTGGTGAACGGCTGGCCGCGGCGCTCGAACAGCCGGCGGAACCGGCGTCCGTTGCCGCACACCACGAGCAGCGCCGGGGCGTCCGCGATCCACGGCATCGACGGCACGAGCGCCTCGACCTCGGCGCGCAGGCCGGGTTCGCGCACGTCGACGATGTCGGCCTGCTGCAGGTAGCTCTTGGAGGGCGCACCGAGCGCGCACGCGGCCAGCAGCCGCACCAGACCCGGCTCGACCGCGCGATCGGTCCAGGCGCGATGGGTGGCGTGCGTCGCCATGCGCAGCAGTTCGTCGAGTCCGTCGAGGCCCTCGGGCACCTCGACCGTCTCGCCGAACCGCTCGAGCAGGGCGCGGTGCAGCGCTCCTGCAGTGTCCGCATCGTCCATGGTCGATCGCTCCGGTGCACCGCGTCGGTCGAGGCGGTGCCTCCGAGGCCGACGGGGTGTCGGCCGACATTCTGAACGCGGTGGCGGTCCGCGGGCGCCGGACGACAGGTCTGGCGTCGAGTCGACGCGACGGGTCGGCCCGTCGGATAAGCTCGCCCCGAGCGAGTGGGTCACCGGCCTGGCACGGTCACCCGCTCGCGAACCGTACCCGACTCTGGAGCCGATCGATGGAACTGATCCTGTGGCGACACGCGCAGGCCGAGGACGGCACCCCCGACGCGTCCCGTCGTCTGACTGCCCGTGGAACGAAGGACGCGGCTGCGGTCGGTGCATGGCTGCGCCGCCAGGTCGGTGACGAGGCGGTCACCGTCCTGTCCAGCCCGACCCGCCGCACGATGCAGACTGCGGAGGCGCTCGGGATCGCCGTCGAGCCGTCCGAGGCGCTCGGGCCCGAGGCGCAGGCCGATGCGGTGCTCGCCGTCGCGGGCTGGCCCGCGGCACGCGAAGGCGTGGTCGTGGTGGTCGGTCACGGGCCCTGGATCGGGCAGGTCGCCGCGCGTCTGCTCACGGGTCGCGACGAGCCCTGGCCGTTCGCGAAGGGCGCGCTCTGGTGGTTCGGCTGGGGCAAGGGCGACGACGGGCACGCTGCGGTACGGCTCAAGGCGGTGCTGTCGCCGGACCTGCTGCGCTGACGCCGGATCCGGACCGACCGCGAAGCGGTGTCGGTCCGTCGAGCCCCCCGGCGGCGCGTCGAACGCCGGCTGCCTGCGCTCAGCGATGCGGCCGGATCGATTGCGCGGACACGTCGCGCAGGCAGCGCACCAGCGCCGCGACCCCCGGGTCCTGCAGCGAGGCAGGTGCCGCGAACACGGTCACCGCCAGCGAGATCGACAGTGCTTGCGCCACCGCCGGGGCGATCTCGCGTGCCGTGCCCCGTGCCTCGAGCAGCGCGGCGAGCCGACCCGAGGTCAGTGCGATCGCGCCCATCGCCTCGACGAGCGCGACGACCGTGTCGGATGACAGCGCCTCGACGATCACCGTGGGCGACGGCCACCCGAGCCGACGCAGCGCGCGGTCGAAGGCGATCCGGGTCGGGTGGCCGGTGGGCGGCAGGACCCAGGGCACCGCGGCGAGCCGTTCCCAGCGCGGCACACGAAGCCGTGACAGCGGGTGCTTCGCGGCCACCACCAGTTGCATCGGGTCGTCGTACAGAAACAGGGTCTCGACACCGTCGGGCGGGGTCGCGCGCACCCGCGCGCCGAGGATCAGGTGCAGGCGCCCGGCGACCAGTTGCGGCAGCAGCGCACCGGTCGGCCCGTCGACGATGCGCACGGTCAACTCGGGGTGGAGCGCCCGCAGGCGCGCCACGGCGGCCGCGACGATCGTCCGGCCCGCGGTCGGCATGACGCCGACGTCCAGGATGCGCAGTGCGGGAGGGCCGGGCGGCCGACGCAGCTCGGCGCCCGCGCGCTCGATCTCGGCGAGCGCCGCGCGTGCGGCGCGCACGAGCGTCGCGCCATGAGGGGTGGGCGTCAGCCCCGATGGCGTGCGGTCGAAGAGGGGCAGCCCGATCGAGCGCTCGATCTCGGACAGCGCCTTCGACAGGGCCGGCTGGGTCACGTGCAGCAGGCGTGCCGCCCGCGTCAGCCGCCCCGCCTCGTCGATCGCGACCAGCAGCCGCAGGTGTCTCAGGCGGATGTCGCGCGTGAAGTAGTCGTTGAGGCTCATCGAGAACCCTGCGTCGGTATGACCCGGCGGTTATACCGCAGGTGAAAGATGTCAGTCGTCAGCGGCCTGCGGCGATGCGAGGATCCGGGCGTACGAGGGGAGACGAGAATGAACGCACCCGATGCGCCGGTCATGGATGCCGGCGCCACGGTCGACCATGGCGCGTTCCGCACCGTGCCGCTGGCCCCGCTGGTCGGCGCGCGCATCGAGGGCCCGCGCCTGACCGAGCTCGACGAGGCGGGCGTCCTGGCGCTTCGCCGCGCGCTCGGCGTGCATGGCGTGCTCTTCGCGCCACGCCAGCACCTGGACGCCGACGAGCACAAGCGGGTGGCGAGCTGGTTCGGCGAAGCGCTCGAGCGTCATCCGTTCGGACGAACGCTCGCCGATCAGGGCCATCCCGAGGTGCTGGTGATCCAGAAGTCGCCGAACGCGGGCCGCACGACGACCACCGACGTCTGGCACCACGACGTGACCGGTCGCGAGCATCCGACGCAGGTCTCGGTGCTGCAGGCCGTGCAGGTGCCCTTCGGCGCCGACACGATGTGGGCGAGCACGGCTGCGGCCTACGAGCGCCTGCCCTACGCGCTCAAGATGCTGTTCCTGAACCTCGACGTCGAGCACGACACGCTCTACGGGCTGCTGCGCCATGGCCAGATCCGTTCGACGCAGCGGATCGTCCACACCGCGGAGCAGGCCGAGCGGGCAACCCATCCGGCGGTCGTCCGGCATCCGGTGAGCGGGCGCCTGTGCCTGTTCGTCGGCAACGCTTGGTGCAGGCGGGTCGTCGACTGCACCGCGGACCAGAGCGAGCTGCTGATGCGGCTGGCCAACGACATGTCGCGCGTCCCGGAGCTGCAGGTCCGCTGGTCGTGGCGCCCGGGCGATGTCGCGATCTGGGACAACCTCGCGACCACCCACTACGGCGTCTCCGGCGACTCGGGCGTCGAGCGGCTGCTGCATCGGGTCTCGGCATGGTCGCCGGGCGTGCGTCCGAGCCTCGACCGCGCCAGCGCGGTCCGCGAGCTGATGGCGGCCGGCGCATGATGGACATCGACGGCGCGTGCCTGTGCGGCGCGATCCGCTACGAGGCGACGATCGACCCGACGAAGGTCCGGATCTGCCACTGCAACCAGTGCCAGATCCAGAGCGCCACGGCCTTCCGGATCGGTGTGCTGGTGGCGAGGGAAGACTTCCGGCTGCTGTCGGGCGAGCCCAAGGTCTACGTCAAGACCGCCGAGAGCGGCAGGCCGCGCGCGCTCGCGTTCTGCGCCGACTGCGGGACCGCGCTCTACGGCACCTCGCCCACCGAGCAGACGATGTTCTCGCTCCGTCTGGGCACGGCGCGCCAGCGGCGCGAACTCGAGCCCACCGTTCAGATCTGGGCGACCGAGGCGCTGCCCTGGCTGTCGCGGATCGCATCGATGCCGCGGGTGGCGGGCCAGACCGGACGCCCGGCGCCGCCGCCCGCAGCCCTGCCCGGCGAGGCCCGGGCCCCCGACACGCATCACCGAGGAGATCGAGCATGACGAGGGTCGCTTCCGAAGCCCGTGGCGTCGATGCCGCGGCGCCGCTCCCCGTCTTCGACGACGCCTGCGCCTGGTACGGGCCGGCGATGCGGGACCGCGACGACTGGGTCCACGTCCTCGGCGACGACGACATCTCTGAGATCGACGCCGCGGTGGCCCGCGCCATCGAGGCGGACGTCGACCTGGTGACGATGACGGCCGCCGAGTTCCCGCTGCCGACGCTGGCCAGGCGGCTCGCTGTCGTGCGCCACGGGCTGCTGCGCGGTCCGGGCGTCGCGCTGCTGCGCGGCTGGCCGAGTGCGCAGCGCACGCTGCGCGAGTCCGCGACCGCGTTCCGGGGCATCGGCGCCCATCTGGGCTCGGCGCTGTCGCAGAACGGCAAGGGCCACGTCCTCGGGCATGTCGCGAACCTCGGGCTCGACTACGCCGACCCGACGACCCGTGGCTACCAGACCACCGCGGAGCTGCGCTTCCACGTCGATGGCGGCGACGTCGTGGGTCTGCTGTGCGTCCGCCCGTCGCGCTCGGGCGGTCTGTCCAAGGTCGCGAGCTCGACCACGGTGTGGAACGAGCTGGTCCGCCGCCGGCCCGACCTGGCCCGCGCGCTGTCCGAGCCGGTGGCGTTCACGCGCTGGGGCGAGGTGCCCGCCGGCCAGCAGCGCTGGTTCGCGCTGGCGCCGTTCCAGGCCCATGCGGGCCGTCTCGTCGCCGTCCTCGTCCCGAGCGCGATCGCGAAGGCCCAGGCCTTCGAGGACGCGCCCCGGCTCGCCTCGTCACAGGCCGAAGCCATCGCCGCCGTGCAGGCGATCGCCGACGAGCCGGGTGTGCGTCTCGACATGGACTTCCGTCCGGGCGACATGCAGTTCCTCTGCAACCACTCGGTGCTGCACTCGCGCACCGCGTACGAGGACTGGCCCGAGTCCGAGCGGCGCCGGCACCTGCTGCGGCTGTGGCTGGCCTGCGACGACGGCCCGGCACTGCCCGAGGTCATGACGACCCGCTTCCAGGGGCGTACCGCCTCGGGCCGGCCGAACGGCATCAACGTGCCCGGTGTCGCGCTGGTCGCGCCGCTCGAACCGGTCTGACGGATGACGCACCGCGTCCCCGGTCCCGACGAGTCGCCGGGCGCGCACCCGGCCGCGGCCCGCGACATCTCGATCGACGGTCTGCGCTGGCACTGCATTGACGCGGGGCACGGCCCCGCGCTGCTGCTGCTGCACGGCTTTCCCTACAGCGGCCACCAGTTCCGGCACCTCGTGCCGGGCCTGGCGGCCGCCGGCTATCGGGTGCTCGTGCCGGACCTGCCCGGCGTGGGCGACAGCGAGGCACCCGCCGACGACGATCGCAGCACCCACGTGCGCCGTGTCGGCGACCTGGTGGGGCTGCTCGACGCGCTGGGCATCGCCAGCGCAGTGCTGGTCGGTCACGACGTCGGCTCGACGCTGTCGTTCGCGGCCGCGCAGATGCGGCCGGACCGGTTCCGCGCGCTCGCGCTGCTCAGCACGCCGCCGACGCTGCGCGCGCCGGCGCGCCCCTCGGTGACCTTCACCGCGATGCGCGCGGCCACCGGGTCCACCTTCTACCAGGCCTACTTCGCCGGCCCCGAGGCCGTGCACGAGCTCGACGCCGACGTACGGCGCTCGCTCCGCTCGATCATGTTCTCGGTCTCCGGCCTCGCGAGCGACGCGCAGCGCTGGCGACCGACGATGGCCGACGGCGAGGGCTTCCTCGACACGGTGTTCGATCCTCCTGTGCCGCCGTCCTTCCTCACCGACGCCGACTTCGAGCACTACGTCGCCCAGTACGCCCGCACCGGCTTTCGCGGCGCGCTCGCGCCGTACCGGTGCCGCGACCGCGACTGGGAACTCGGCGCGTTCCTCGCCGGTCGGCGCCCCGCCCAGCCGGCGCTGTTCCTGGGCGGCTCCTCGGATCCGTCGATCATGCGCCTGCGCACGAACTACGACGCGCTCGAGGACCTGCTGCCCGGCCTGCGGGGCAAGTCCCTGGTGCACGGCGCCGGACACGGGCTGCCCGAAGAGGCGCCCGACTGGGTCGTCGGCCGGCTGCTCGAGTTCCTGGCCGCGCTCGATCCCGCTGTCCGTGGCGGCCCGCCTCGCGGGGCGTCCTCGGACTGACCCCAGGATGACCGACATGACCCGACCGTTTCCCCTCCGCCGCCGACTGCTCAGCGGGGCCACGGCCACCGCCGCGCTCGCCCTGACCACCGGCTCGGTCCGCGCGCAGACGAGCGCCGCCCCCGCCGGCTGGCCCGCCCGCCCCGTACGCCTGGTCGTGCCCGCCGCAGCGGGCGGCCAGACCGACCAGTTCGCGCGCTTCGTCGCCGAGCACCTGTCGCGTGTGTTCGGTCAGCCGTTCGTGGTCGACAACCGTCCGGGCGGTGCCGGCGCGATCGGTGCGGTCCAGGTCGCCAAGGCAGCGCCCGACGGGCACGCGCTGCTGTTCAGCGCGGCGTCCTTCACCGTCGTGCCGCAGGCGCTGAACCCGAACCAGCAGTACGACCTGCTGCGCGACCTCGCCCCGGTCGTGCAGATCGGGGCCGGCGGCAACTTCCTCGCGGCCTCGGTCGATTCGCCGATCCGGACCCCGAAGGACCTGATCGACCGCGCACGGGCGACCCCCGATGCGCTGAGCTACGGCACCACCGGCGTCGGCTCGGTGCCCCACATCCTGATGTCGGCGCTGCTCGGGCAGCATGGCGCCCGGATGGCGCACGTGCCCTACAAGTCGGGTGCCGAAGTGCTGCGCGACCTGGTGGGCGGCGTGCTCCAGGTGGGCTGGGTCGACACCACCACGGGCGGGCCCGCGGGGGCCGGCGGGCGGATCCGGCTGCTCGGCATCTCCGGCACCTTTCGCGTGCCGGGCAATCCCGAGGTCGCGACGCTGGCCGAGCAGGGCTTCGGCTCGGACCTGAACGGCTGGCTCGGCCTGTTCGCGCCCACCGGCACACCGGACCCGGTGGTCCGTGCGGTCAATGCCGAGGTCAATCGCCTGATGGGGCTCGACGAGGCGCGCAAGCGCCTCGACACGATGAACGTCGCGAGCTTCCCGCGCAACGCCCCCGACGAGTTCGCGCGGACCGTCCGCTCGGACGTCCAGGCCTGGCGCCGGATCGTCGTCGACAACGGCATCAAGGTCGAGTGACCCGCCACCACCGGAAGACGACCGTCCGCCCGATCCGGAGCCCACCATGACACCCCACCCCGAACCCTACGAGCATCCGTCTGCGTGGCGCGGGCCCGAGATGGCCCGCAGCCCCGATTGGATCGTGCGCCTCGATGCGGACGATGTCGCCGAGCTCGAGCGCGCGCTGGCTGCTGCCCGCGGCGCCGGGCTGGGCATCCCCGGCCTGCGGCGCGACGACGTCGGGGTGCCGCGCATCGCCGAGAAGATGGCCCGCGTGCGCACGATGCTCGAGGACGGCATCGGCTTCGCGCTGGTCCGTGGCCTGCCGCGCGAGCGCTACTCGAAGGCCGATGCGGCGATGCTCTACTGGATCGTCGGCGCACAGCTCGGCGACGCGTTCGCCCAGAACGCGCACGGCGAGATGCTCGGCCATGTCCGGGACCTCGGCGCCGACTGGCGCACGAACGCGAAGGCGCGCGGCTACCAGACCCGCGCGCGGCTGCCGTTCCACAACGACTCGACCGACGCGGTGGGCCTGCTCTGCCTGCAGCAGTCGCGCACCGGCGGCGAGTCCCGGATCGTCAGCTCGAGCGCGATCCACAACGAGTTCCTGCGCCGGCGTCCCGACCTGTGGACGGCGATGCACGACACCTTCTGCGTGGACCGCCGCGGCGAGGAGAGTCCCGGGCAGCGGCCCTGGTACGAGACGCCGTGCTTCACGCGTTTCGAGGGGCGCCTCTTCGTCCGCTACAACCGGACCTACATCGAGACCGCGCAGCGCTTCGACGGCGTGCCGCGTCTCACGCCGCGCCAGGTGGAGGCGCTCGACCTGATGGACGCGCTCTGCGCGGATCCCGCGTTCCACATGGACATGGCCTTCGAGCCCGGCGACATGCAGTTCGTCTGCAACTACACGGTCCTGCACTCGCGCAGCGAATACGAGGACTGGCCCGAGCCCGAGCGCAAGCGTCATCTGCTGCGGCTGTGGCTGCGCACGCCCGGCTTCCCGAGGCTGCCGCCCGAGTATGCGGACCGCAACGCCGACATGCTCGCCTGGCAGGCCCATCCGCGCGCGCCGGTGTTCGATCTGTCCGAGATCGCCGGCGAGCTCGCCCACTGAACCGACCGAACTTCGAGAAGGAGACGCCCGTGTCCCCACCTGCCGCCGACCGCATGCAGCCGTACCTGCACCCCAGCGCCTGGACCGCCGCGCAGATGCGCGAACGCACCGACTGGATCCTCAGGCTCGACGATCGCGACAACAACGAGCTGCGCGCTGCGCTCGCCCATGCAAAGGCGCGCGGCGCGGGCATCCCGGCGATGTCGGCCGCCGACTTCCCGTTGCCCCGGCTCGCCGCCACGATGCGCGGCGTTCGCGACGAGGTGACCGAAGGGCGCGGCTTCGTGCTGCTGCGCGGCCTGCGCCTCGACGACCTCGACGCGTCCGAGGCCGCCGCGATCTACTGGGGCCTCGGCAGCCACATGGGCCGGGGCCGCGCGCAGAACGCGCAGGGCGAGGTGCTCGGCCATGTCACCGACATCGGGCTCGACTACCGCACGAATGCCAACGCACGCGGCTACCAGTCGCGGCTGCGGCTGCCGTTCCACAACGACCTGATGGACATGGTCGGGCTGCTCTGCCTGGCGACCGCGAAGTCGGGCGGCGCCTCGCGGATCGTCAGCAGCACCACGATCCACAACGCACTGCTCGAACGCGCCCCGGAGGTGGTTCCGACCCTGTACGAGCCGTTCTGCATCGACCGTCGCGGCGAGGCCCGCGACGGTCGCTCGCCGTGGTACGGCGCCCCGGCGTTCGAGCGACTCGACGGCCGGCTCTTCTGCCGCTACAACCGGACCTACGTCGAGTCGTCGCAGCGGTTCCAGGATGTGCCCCGCCTCACCGACGCGCAGAAGGCCGCCATGGACGCCGTCGACGCGCTCTGCGAGGATCACGATCTCACGCTGGACATGCAGCTCGAGCGGGGAGACATGCAGTTCATCAGCAACTACACCGTGCTGCACTCGCGGACCGCCTACGAGGACTGGCCCGAGACGGAGCGCCGGCGCTACCTGCTGCGCCTGTGGCTGCAGACCGGGCGCTACGACCGCTACCCGCCGTCGTGGACCGAGCGCTACGCCGACATCGAGGCCTGGCAGCGCGAGCCCAAGCCGCCGATCTTCGACCTGTCGGCGCGTCGCGCGGACCTGATCCACTGACGCACCCGCGACCCACGACGCCCCCGAGCCCATGGACACCTCGACCCTCAGCCCGACCCTGCGCCCGACCGCCGTGCCGGAGCGCGCCGCGGCCCCCGATGCCGAGGCGCTGCGCCGACGCATCGAGGCCACCCCGATCGACGCGCTCGATCCGAGCGATCCCGACCTGTTCGAGACCGACACCGTCGAGCACGCGTTCGCGCGGCTGCGTCGTGAGGATCCGGTGCACCGCAGCCGCAGTCCGCACTTCGGCGAGTTCTGGTCGGTGACCCGCTACCAGGACATCATGGCGGTCGACACGAACCACGCCGCGTTCTCGTCGAGCTGGGAGCTCGGCGGGATCAACATCGCCGACCGTCCGGCCGCGTTCCGGCGGCCCAGCTTCATTGCGATGGACCCGCCGCGGCACGACCAGCAGCGCATGGGCGTCAGCCCGATCGTCGCGCCGACGAACCTCGCGCGGCTCGAGTCGCTGATCCGCGAGCGGACCGGCCGGGTGCTCGACGGCCTGCCGCGCGGCGAGACCTTCGACTGGGTCGAGCACGTGTCGATCGAGCTCACGACCCTGATGCTCGCGACGCTGTTCGACTTCCCGCTCGAGGAGCGGCGCTCGCTGACCTGGTGGTCCGATGTGGCGACCTCGGTCCCGGAGGTCGACGGCAAGGTCGCGTCCGAGGCGGCGCGCATCGAGATCCTGGGGCAGATGGCCGAACGCTTCACCGCGTTGTGGAACGAGCGGGTGAACGCGGACCCCCGACCGGACCTGATCTCGATGCTCGCGCATTCGCCGGCGACCCGGCACATGCCGCGCGACGAGTTCATGGGCAACCTGGGGCTGCTCATCGTCGGCGGCAACGACACGACCCGCAACTCGATGACCGGCGGCCTGCTGGCGCTCGCGCAGCACCCCGACGAGTGGGCGAAGCTGCGCGCGAACCCGGCGCTGGTCGACAGCC
Organism: uncultured Burkholderiales bacterium; assembly: GCA_903898725.1. Taxonomy (GTDB): domain Bacteria; phylum Pseudomonadota; class Gammaproteobacteria; order Burkholderiales; family Burkholderiaceae_E; genus UBA4615. The sequence continues at coordinate 13,758 of CAIUGQ010000066.1, forward strand.
TGGTGTCCGAGATCATCCGCTGGCAGACGCCGCTCGCGCACATGCGCCGTACCGCGACGCGCGACATCGAGCTCGTCGGCAGGCAGATCCGAGAGGGCGACAAGGTGGTCATGTGGTACCTGTCCGGCAACCGCGACGAGACCGCGATCGAGCGGCCGCACACGTTCCGGATCGACCGGGCGCGGCCGCGCCAGCACCTGTCGTTCGGCTTCGGCATCCACCGCTGCGTGGGCAACCGGCTCGCCGAACTGCAGCTGAAGATCCTCTGGCAGGAGATCCTCGCGCGGTTCCCGACGATCGAGCTCGCGGGCGAGCCCGTCCGGGTCCGGTCGAGCTTCGTGCGGGGCTTCTCGTCCCTGCCGGTACGCATTCCCGCCTGAATCCGGGCGACGCATCCCAGGAGGAGACAAGACGATGCATCCGATCGCACGACCCGCGCGGCGCGCCGCGCTGCGCACCGGCGCGGCGCTGGCCGCGGGCCTCGCCACAGGCGCTGCACGCGCGCAGGCCGCGGACTTTCCAAAGGGGCCGGTGAAGATGATCGTCGCCCTGCCGCCGGGCGGCGCGGCCGACGTCGCGGCGCGTGCGATGCAGGGGCCGCTCGAGCAGATCTGGAAGCAGCCGGTGATCGTCGAGAACCGGCCCGGCGGCCAGTTCCAGATCGCGATGCAGGCGCTGGCGGCGGCACCGGCCGACGGTCACACGATGCTGCACGTGTTCAACAGCTTCGCGTCGGTCCATGCGGTCCAGAAGCTGTTCGACCTCGAGTCGCAGGTGATTCCGATCACGCAGACCTCGATCACTCCGATCGTGCTGCTCGTCCGCGGCAATTCGCCGCACCGCAGCCTGGCGGAGCTGGTGGCGTTCGGTCGCGCGAATCCGGGCAAGCTCACCTACTCGACCCTCGGGCCGGGCAGCGTCGAGCACCTGAAGATGGCGCAGATCGAGTCCGCCGGCGGCTTCACCGGCACCGCGGTGCCGTACCGCGGCGGCCCCGACTCGCTGAAGGCGCTGCTCGGCGGCGAGATCGACTTCCAGATCACGGCCGGCATCTTCGCCAAGCAGTTCGCGCCGACCGGTCAGGTGCGCGTGCTCGCGACGCTGGAGCCCGCGCGCTGGAAGGACTTCCCCGACGTGCCGACGATGGCCGAGGCCGGCGTCGCGGTGGCGCCGATGACCTACTGGGGCGGCTATGTCGTGCGGGCCGGCACGCCCTTGGCGATCGTCGATCGGATCCGCGCCGACCTCGCCGCGGTCGCCGTGCTGCCGGCCGTGACCGATCGGCTCGCGGCCGCGGGCGGGATGTCATCGGTGAGCCCGTCGCGCGAGGCGTTCAGGCAGCAGATCGCGTCCGAGATCGCCTGGATGGGCAGCGCCGCGAAGCAGCTCGGCCTGTAGCGCGTCGCGTGCGCCGGCACGTGCCGGCAGGTGGCCTCCGACCTGCCGGTACGTCCTCCCGAGCTGCCGCAGCGAGCCGCTGCACCGGAGCCGACGCGGCGAGCCGCCGCCCCGAATCCGCCGCAGCGAGCCGCGACGGGCCACACCGCCTCAGTCCGGCTTGATCCCCGCCCGCTTCACCACCTCGCCCCAGCGCTTCTGCTCGGTGCGGATGAAGGCGGCGTACTGCTCGGGCGTGTTGCCCACGCCGATCGCGGCATCGTTGGCGAATCGCTCGGTCACGCTCGAGGCGCGCAGGGCCTTGTTGCACTCGTCGGCGATGCGCCGGACGATCGCCTCGGGCGTGCCGGCCGGCGCCTGCAGTCCGTACCACTGGGAGGTCTCGAAGCCCGGGTAGCCCTGCTCGGCGATGGTGGGCACGTCGGGCAGCACGGGCACGCGGGCGGCCGAACCGACCGCGATCGCGCGCAGCTTGCCGCTGCGCACGTGCGGCAGCGAGGCCGGGGCGCCGGTGGCGCCGCACTCGGTGCGCCCGGCCAGCAGGTCGACCATCTGCGGGCCGGTGCCGCGGTAGGGGATGTGGGTGATGAAGGTGCCGCTGACCAGCTTGAGGTACTCCATCGACAGGTGACCGGCGCTGCCGTTGCCGGCCGAGCCGTAGTTGAGCTGACCCGGGCGGCTCTTGGCCAGCGCGACGAACTCCTTGAGCGTGCGCGCCGGCACGTCGGGATGCACGACGAACAGGTTCGGCACGCGGGCCAGCAGGGTCACGGCGACGAAGTCGCGATCGACGTCGAAGGGCTGCTTCGGCAGCATCACCGGATTGACCGCGAGCGTGCCGACGTGGCCGAGGATCAGCGTGTGGCCGTCGTGATCGGCCTTGGCGACGTCGGCCATCGCGACCGTGCCCGCACCGCCCGGCTTGTTCTCGACGTAGACCGTCTGCCCGATCTGCTTCGTGAGCTCGACCGCGATCGAGCGCGCGACGATCTCGGAGCTGCCCCCGGGCGCGAAGGGCACCACCAGGCGGACGGTCTTGCGCGGCCAGTCGGACTGCGCGCGCACGAAGGCGGGCGCGGCCAGGCCGGCGACGGCCGCGGCGGGGCCGAGCAGCAGCCTGCGTCGGGTCAATGTGTTCATCGGGTCTCCCTGCCGTTGTCCGGCCTGTCGTGTGGCGCGAGCGTAGTGAGGCAGCGCGGCGGCGTCAAACCACGGTGGCGCGCGGCCCGCACCGACGACGCGCGAACCGAACCCGGGCATCATCCATCCATGGACACCCTCCCGCTTCCCACCCGCACCCTCGGCCGCGACGGCCCCGTGGTCGGCGCCCTCGGGCTCGGCTGCATGGGCATGAGCGAGTTCTACGGACCTGCCGACCCGGCGGAGTCCGTCCGCACGATCCACCGCGCCCTCGAGCGCGGGGCGACGCTGATCGACACCGCGGACATCTACGGCCACGGCGACAACGAGGTCCTCGTCGGCCGCGCGATCGCCGACCGCCGCGACCGCGTCATGCTGGCCAGCAAGTTCGGCATCCTGCGCCGGCGCGACGATCCGACGTACCGCGGCATGTCGGGCACGCCGGCCTACGTCCGCGAGGCCTGCGAGGCGTCCCTGAAGCGCCTGGGCGTCGATGTCATCGACCTGTACTACGTGCACCGCATCGACGGGGTCACGCCGATCGAGGACACCGTCGGCGCGATGGCCGATCTGGTGCGGGCCGGCAAGGTCCGCTGGCTCGGCCTGTCCGAGGTCGGACCGAAGACCGTGCGACGCGCCCAGGCCGTGCACCCGATCGCCGTGGTGCAGACCGAGTGGTCGCTGTGGAGCCGCGACGTCGAGCCGCTGCTGCCGGTGCTGCGCGAGCTCGGCATCGGCTTCGTGCCGTACAGCCCGCTCGGGCGCGGGTTCCTCACCGGTGGGACCACCGATGCCTCGACGCTCGCGGCCGACGACTTCCGCCGAGGTCAGCCGCGCTTCGCCGCCGAGAACGCCGCGCGCAACCGCGAGCTGCTCGCGGCCTTCAACGCGATCGCGAGCGAGAAGGCCTGCACGCCGGCGCAGCTCGCGCTCGCCTGGCTGCTGGCGCAGGGCCGCGACGTGGTGCCGATCCCGGGCACCACGAAGACGAAGCGGCTCGACGAGAACCTGGGCGCCGTCGACGTGGCGCTGTCGGCGCGCGACCTCGCGCGGATCGAGGCATTGCGGCTGCACGAGTCGGTGGCCGGCTCGCGCTATCCCGACATGGCCTGGGTGATGCGGGAATCGCCCTGAAGCGGCCGGCCTCGGCGGTGCAGAGGCCGCCGGGCGGCTGAGCGGCTCAGCCGCCCGACCCGCGCGCCGGCCTCAGGCCGCCGTGCCGACGGTCCGCGCGCCGCCCACCACCGCGTAGTCGTCCCCGTGCTCGGCGAGCCAGCGCTCGCCCAGCTCGCCGGGTCCCTGAGACGGATGGAAGTCGCGGCGCGTGTAGTCGCGCCAGGCCGCGACGTTGCCGCGGATGAAGCCCTCGCGCGAGAACAGGAACCGGCCCGCGCTCGACCAGGTCGACGCCTTGAACAGCGCGCCGTCGTCCCACAGGTTGCGCAGCGTCTGGCGCGTGATGTCCGCGAGGAAGGTCACGGTGATGAAGCGGAAGATGCGCACCCGCCAGCCGTGCGAGCCGCCGAGCGCCGTGTACATGTCGAAGGCGGTGCAGCGGTGCTCGGCCTCCTCGGCGCTGTGCCACTCCCAGAGCAGGCGCAGCCGGGGCTCGGCGCCCTCGAGGGCATGCGGGTGGCGCAGCAGCCAGTCGGCGAAGACCGCGGTGAAGTGCTCGACCGCGGCGGTGCCGGCCACCAGGTTGCGCACATCGACGCCCGCGAAGCGCTCGATGCGCCGCTGCGCGCGCGGCCCGACGGTGTTGTGCTGGCCCTGGGCCTCGAGGATCGCGTTGAAGCGGGCGTGCAGGTGCCGGTGCGTCGCCTCCTGGCCGATGAAGCCGCGCACCTCGTCGGCGAAGGCCTCGCGACGCTCCGGGGACAGGGCGGCGAGGCCCTGGCGCAGCGCGTCGATGAAGCTCTGCTCGCCGACCGGGAAGCTCATCGACAGCGCGTTGAAGAGTGCCGAGCGGAAGGCGTCGCCGCCGTTCCAGCGGACGGGAAACGGGGTGTCGAGGTCGATCGACAGGCGTCGTACGAAGAGGTCGGTGCTCAAGGGGGTGACTCCGTGCGCGGCCCGCGGGCGCGCTTCACCGGCTGTTATGGGGGCGCCGCGCCCTCGCGTCAAGCGGCGACCCGATCATCGGTTGCGCGCGATCAGCCGCTGCAGCACCGTCACCAGCGTGCTCGCGTTGCTCGCTCCGAAGGGCTCGAGCACCGCGCGCTCGTGCTCGCGGGCGGCCTCGATCAGCGGCCCGGCCACCGCCCGGCCGCGCGGGGTCAGGCTCACGACCACGCGGCGCCGGTCGCCGGCGTCGGTCTCGCGGTCGACCAGCCCCTGGCGCTGCATGCGTTCGAGCAGCTTGCTGACCGTCGGCTGCTTCTGCAGGATGATCTCGGCGACCTCGCCGGCGGACTTGGGCGTGTCCCACAGCGCGGCCATCACCCGCCACTGCAGCACCGGGATGCGTTCCGCGGCGAGCCGCTCGTGGAACTGGCCCGAGATCAGGTGGCTGGCGCGGGCGAGCAGGTAGGGCAGGTAGCCGGCGATGAAGCCGTCGACCGGATCGTTCGCGGCCGAGGTCTCCGCCGCGGGCCGGGCACTCGCCGAGCGGCCGGCCACGCTCAGCCTCCCGGCACCAGCGCCAGCACCCGCAGCGGGCTGCCACTGCCCTGGCGGATCTTCAGCGGCGGCGCGATCACCACCGCGCCGGTGGCGGGCAGCAGGTCGAGGTTGGTCAGGCACTGCAGGCCATAGCGGCCGGCACCGTGCATGTAGTAGTGGCAGGGGTAGGGCGGGCGCTGATGGAAGCCCTGGCCGGCGTCGGTGCCGATCGCCTCGGTGCCGAAGCCGAGCAGGTCGCGCTCCTCGACCAGGAAGCGCGCGACCTCGGCATCCGGCCCCGGCGTGTGCTGGCCGGTCTCGTCGAAGTTCTGGTACGCGACCGGGTCGGTGCGCTTGCTCCAGTCGGTGCGCATCAGCACCCAGGCGCGCGGCGGGATGCGGCCGTGCTCGGCCTCCCAGCGCAGCACGTCGGCCTTGGTCATCAGGTAGTCGGGGTCGGCGGTGGCTTCCCGCGAGCAGTCGATCACGCAGGCCGGGCCGATCAGGCGCTCGACCGGGATGGTGTCGACCGCGTTGTTCGGCAGGTCGCGGCCGCTGATCCAGTGGATCGGCGCGTCGAAGTGCGTGCCGGTGTGCTCGCCGCACGAGAAGTTGTTCCAGTACCAGCCGGAGCCGCGCTCGTCGTAGCGCGACACCTCCTCGATGCGGAACGGCAGGCACTGGCCCATCTCGGGCGGCAGCACGATCTGCGGGAACTCGGGCGCGAGCGTCTGGGTGAGGTCGACGACGCGGATGCGGCCGGCGAGCAGGTCGGCGACCAGGGCGGTCAGCGTGGGGGAGGCGGCGGTGGCGGTGCTCATCGTGGGTCCTCGCGGCTCAACCGCCGATCTCGCGCTCGAGTGCTTTCGGGTTGTCCCGCCAGCGCTCGAGCCATTCCTGCGCGACGTCGCCGGGATAGACGTCCTCGACGCCGTCCTTGAGGGCGCCGACGACCGCGCGCGCCAGCGTCTCGGGCAGCAGCTTCGGCGGCGGCAGCAGCTGCGTCCACTCGTCGTCGATCGGGCCGGGGAAGACGTTCACCACGCGCACGCCCGCCGGTCGCATCTCGGCGCGCAGGCACTGCGCGAGCGAGAGCGCGGCCGCCTTCGAGGCCGAGAACGTGCCGTGGGCGGGAAAGTTCGCGAGCGCGAAGATCGACAGCAGGTTGACCCAGGCGCAGGCACCGGTCGGGCCGTCGGCGGCGCGCGCGCGCAGCGCCGGACCGAAGGCCTGCGCCAGGCGCAGCAGCCCGAAGTAGTTGACGTCCATCTCGCTGCGTGCGGTCTCGATGCCGACGCGGTGGCCGATGCCGGCGGCACGGTGGTACTCGGCGGTGTTGACCACGATGTCGACCTTGCCGCCGATCTCGCCGGCCAGCTCGGTCACCGAGCGCGAGTCGGTCAGGTCGAGCGGGACGGCGGTGACCTGCGGCAGCGCGAGCAGCGCGTCGAAGCCGGGCAGCTTCTTCCACGGCTCGGCATGACCGGCCCAGACGATGTCGGCGCCGGCGGCGACCAGCGCGCGCACGACGGCCTGGCCGACGGCGGTCTTGGCATCGGACACCAGCACCTTGCGGAACTTCGGGTCGCAGGTCATCTCGCGCAGCTGCACGTCGTCGCTCATGTTCGGGGTCTCCGTGTCGGGCATCGCGATCAGCACCGCCTGGCCGGCGCGGTCGAGGCGCGCGCCGATGCGCACGCGCGAGGCCGCGCCGTCGACGTCGCCGTGCAGGTGCGCGACGACGGTGGGGCCGGCGTCGAGCCGGACCATGCCGAGCCGCCAGGGCAGGCGCTCGCGGAAGAACAGGTCGTTGCTGTGGTGGAGGGTGGTCTGCGCGAGCAGGCTGCCCGCGCCGTCCTGCGTGCGCCACTTCAGCTTCACCGACAGGCAGCGGTGGCAGGCCTCGCGCGGCGGGTACTGGACGGCGGCGCAGTCGGTGCAGACCTGCAGCGCGAAGCGACCTTCGGCTGCGGCCGCCGTCAGGCCCAGCGCCGCGCGGCTGCGCCCGCCGGGCGGCAGCGTCGGCACGCGGGTGGCGAGGACGGGGTTCTTGCGCTTCGGGCGCAGCAGCGGCTCGACCATCGTCGCCTCAGTCAGCGCGGCCGAGCAGCGCGGCGCCGCTCGCGAGGCCGCGATCGAAGTTGATCATGCCGAAGCCGCTGACCAGCCCGACTTTCGCGTCGGGCACCTGGCGGCCCTCGGCCTCGCCGGTGAGCTGGCGCATCGACTCGACGATGCCGATGTAGCCGCCGGCGCAGCCGGCCTGGCCGGCCGAGAGCTGGCCGCCCGACGTGTTGAGCGGGAAGCTGCCGTCCCAGGTGAAGCTGTGCTCGCGCACGAAGGCCGGGCCCTCGCCCTTCGCGCAGAAGCCCAGGTCCTCGATCTGCATCATCGTGATCACCGGGTAGTCGTCGTAGGGCTGGAAGAAGTCGACGTCGGCGGGCGTGACGCCGGCCTGCGCGTAGAGGTCGTCGCGGTCCATCGCCCAGCCGCCGCGGAACTGGATCGGGTCGTCCGGGAAGCCGTTGTGGCGCTCGATGGTGCCGAGCAGCCGCACGTAGGGCAGGCCGAGCGCGCGGGCCCGCTCGGTGCGCATCACGAGGAAGGCATCGGCGCCGGCGCAGGGCATCACGCAGTCGAAGAGGCCGAGCGGCTCGGCGATCGGGCGGGCGTTCAGGTACTCGGCGAGCTTCAGCGGCTTCCTGAAGATCGCCAGCGGGTTCTTCAGCGCGTTGTCGCGCTGGGCGACGCACAGCTTGCCGAAGTCCTCGCGCGTGGCGCCGTAGGTGCGCATGTAGTGGTCGGTCAGGAACGCGAAGCTCGCGTTCGGGCCGCCCGCGCCGTAGGGGTAGACGGCATCGCGCGCGAACATCGAGAAGTTCGACAGCGTGAGCCGGAACGAGTCGACGTGGTTGGTGTCGGCGGCGATGCAGGCGACCACGTCGGCATCCCCGGCCTGCACGGCCCGCGCGGCACGCCTGAGTCCGGCCACGCCGCTCGCGCCGCCCACCGGCAGCCAGTCGAGCCAGCGCGGCGACAGGCCGATGTGCTGCATCAGGCCGATGGCGCTGTCCGGGGCGAGGGTGAAGCTCGAGACGCAGGCACCGTCGACCTCGGCCTTGGCCAGCCCGCTGCGCTCGAGCAGCAGCGCGAGCGCGCGGGCGACGAACCAGTGGCCCGCGTGGATCGAGTAGCGCACGTACGGCACCGTCACCGGGGCGACGAGCGCGACGTCGTCATAACCGAGACGGGGACGGGGCATGGGGGCGCTTGACTCGCGGATCGTTCGGGCTTCAAATCATCGTTGCATGAATATTCATCTAATGCAATCGCGCCACGGCGCGGTCGCGAGCAGGAGCGGGGCGTGGCGGAACGGTCGTTCAAGAAGGAAGTGCAGTCGCTGAGGCTCGGCGACGGCGACGAGTTCCGGGGCGAGGGCATCCTCGCGGTCACCAAGGCACTGCTGCAGTCGGGCGTGTCCTACGTGGCCGGCTATCAGGGGGCGCCGATCTCGCACCTGATGGACGTGCTGACCGACGCCAACGACATCCTGCAGGAGCTCGGCGTGCGCTTCGAGCACAGCGCGTCCGAGGCCACCGCCACCGCCACGCTCGCCGCCTCGGTCAACACGCCGCTGCGCGGCGCGGTGACCTTCAAGTCCACGGTCGGCACCAACGTCGCGTCCGATGCGCTCGCCAACCTCGCCTCGGGCGGCGTCACCGGCGGCGCGATGCTGATCGTCGGCGAGGACTACGGCGAAGGCTCGTCGATCATGCAGGAGCGCTCGCACGCGTTCGCGATGAAGTCGCAGGTGTGGCTGCTCGATCCGCGGCCGAACCTGCCGAAGATCGTCGAGATGGTCGAGCAGGGCTTCGAGCTGTCCGAGGCGTCGAACACGCCGGTGATGCTCGAGCTGCGCATCCGCGCCTGCCACGTGCACGGCAGCTTCCGCACCAAGGCCAACCGGCGTGCCGACTACACGCTCAAGGACGCGATCGAGTCGCCGCGCCGCGACACCGGCCGCATCGTGCTGCCGCCGTCGAGCTACCTGCACGAGCAGGAGAAGATCACCAAGCGCTGGCCGGCCGCGGTGAAGTTCATCCGCGAGCACGGCATGAACGAGGTCTTCGAGGGCGACGCGCAGGACATCGGGATCATCCTGCAGGGCGGGATGTACAACGGCGTGGTGCGTGCGCTCGAGGTGCTCGGCCTGTCGGATGCGTTCGGCAACAGCCGCATCCCGCTGTACGTGCTCAACGTCACCTACCCGCTGGTCGACGACGAGGTCACCGCGTTCTGCGCCGGCAAGCGCGCGGTGCTGCTGGTGGAGGAGGGCCAGCCCGACTTCATCGAGCAGGCGCTCAATACCGTGCTGCGCCGGGCGGACCTGCAGACGCGGCTGCATGGCAAGGACGTGCTGCCGATGGCGGGCGAGTACACCGGCGGCGTGCTGGCGGCGGGCGTCGCGCGCTTCGTCGAGCGGGCCGCCCCGGA
>CAIUGQ010000067.1 GCA_903898725.1 uncultured Burkholderiales bacterium
CACCTGCACCCGCACCCGCACCCGCACCCGCACCCGCACCTGCGCCTGCGCCTGCGCCTGCTCCCGCTCCCGCTCCCGCTCCTGCGCCGGCGCCCGCCCCTGCGCCCGCCCCCGGCCCCGCCCCCCAGGTCGTCGGCCAGTGGCAGGCCCAGGGCGCCTGGCCGCTCGTGGCGCTGCACTCCGCGCTGCTGCCCGATGGCCGGGTGATGACCTACGGCACGGACCTCAACGGCCGGCAGACCGGCAAGTTCTTCTACGACGTCTGGGATCCGTCGGCCGCCAACGTCGCGACCGGCCATCTCACGCTCGACAACACCACCGGCACCGACCTCTTCTGCGCGGGGCAGCTGCTGCTCTCCGACCGGTCGCTGCTGCTCGCCGGCGGCGATGTCTACGTGCAGGGCAACACGACCAACGTCGGCAACCCGGACACCAACGTCTTCAACCCGTCGACGAACCAGCTCACCTCGACCGGCACGACGATGAACCTGCCGCGCTGGTACGCGACGCTCACCAAGACGTACGACGACCGCGTCTTCATCCAGGGCGGGCGCAGCGGCGAGGCCTATCCGGAGATGCGCGACGCCAACGGCTCGTACCGGGCGCTGTCGGCGATCGACACCTCGATGCTGCACTGGTGGTACCCGCGGAACTACTCGGCCCCCGACGGCCGCATCTTCGGCTACGAGCTCGTCGCCGGGCAGGCCTACACGATGACCTTCGGCGGCACCGGCACAATCGTGCGGCACGGCGCGCTCGCGATGCCGGTGCCCGGCGAGGAGTCGAGCAGCGCGCTGATCGGACCCGGCCGCGCGCTGCAGTGCGGGGGCAACGAGTTCTGCTCGGTGATCGACTTCAACGGCCCGCGGCCGGCCGTCGAGTCCGCTGCGAAGATGACGTCGCGACGGCAGTGGAACTCGTCGACCGTGCTGCCCGACGGGCGCGTGCTGATCACCGGCGGCGCGCAGACCTACACCGATGCGGCCTACACCGGGCCGACCAACCAGGTCGAGTTCTGGAACCCGAAGACCGGCCAGTGGTCGACCGGCGCGACCGCGGTGCAGCCGCGGCTCTATCACTCGACGGCGCTGCTGCTGCCCGATGCGACCGTGCTGGTCGCCGGCGGCGGCGCGCCCGGTCCGCTCACGCAGCTCAACGCGGAGATCTACCGACCGCCCTACCTCTTCGCCAACGGCGTGGCGGCGACGCGCCCGGTCATCACCTCGGCCCCGACGGTGACGACCCCGGGCTCGGGGCTGTCGGTGCAGGTCGACAATGGTGCGCAGATCGCTCGGCTGGTGCTGATCAAGACCGGCTCGATCACACACAGCTTCGGCATGGACCAGGCCTTCATCGAACTGCCGTTCACGCGCAGCGGCAACACGATCTCGGCCACCGTGCCCGACAGCGGCGGCGACGTCACCCCGGGCTTCTACATGGTCTTCGTGCTCGACACCGCGGGCGTGCCCTCGGTGGCGAAGATCATCCGGATGAACGTCGCGCCGACCTCGCCGCCGATCGCACCGTGGACGACGGAGGCGGGCACCGTGACCGGGGCGGACTTCAAGCTCGAATGCGAGCCGGGTCAGGTCATGGTGGGCGCCCACGGACTCGCCGGCACGACGGTCTCGCAGATCGGCCCGAAGTGCGTGTGGGTCGACACTGACGGCAAGTGGATCGGCACGCCCTGGAAGCATCCGCTGACGGGCAGCGGCACCACCGGCACGGCCTTCGACGTGACCTGCCCGACCGATCAGGCGGTCTCCGGCTTCCAGGGTCGGTTCGGTGCGCAGGTCAGCCAGATCCAGCTGCGATGCAGGACGGTCGCGGCGGGCGGACTCAAGGTCACGGCCGGCACCGGTGCGCTCGCCACCGCGATCGGCAGCGGCTCGACCGGCACGGTGCGCGCGCTCGAGGAATGCGCCGGCGGCTTCGCGGCGTACGGTCTGTACGGCTACTCGAACACGACGCTGAACGCGACCGGCCTGCTGTGCCGCCGCCCCGTAGATGCGATCAACGTGAAGCAGCCCGGCACCGTCGCACCGACCTACGCGTTCACGCAGCTCGGCGACGAGGACCTCACGTTCACCGTGCCGCCGCGCAGCATCGTGCGCTATGGCACCAGCACGTCGTCGCAGTACACCGACAGGATGGTCTCGGGCACGTTCACCGCGACCAACGCATTCTTCGGCGGCGACCCTGCACCGGGTTCGGCGAAGAAGGTGTGGCTGAGGGTCCAGACGAACCTGTAGCGCACACCGCCTCCCCCGGGCGGGCGAGGTCGCAACGGAACGGATCGGGGGTCGCCCGGCAAGGTTTCGATACACTTTGCGACAGAGGTCGCGAGTGTCTCGACACTCGGCGAGCGAGGCCTCTGCATCTGTTCCCTTGACGACGACGGACGCATACGCGCGAGTCCGCCGTACCCGGACCGCCCTCGGGTCCCATGCATCGATCCGGAGTGCGGATGCGCAGGTGGCTGTCTCGCGAGCGTTCGGTGGCGCTCGCACTGGTGCTTCCCGGACTGTCGTCGTGCGGCGGTGGAGGTGGCCCCCAGACGCCCGAACCGGCCCCTGCGACCGCAGTGCTCTCGGCGCCCGCACTGACCGCGCCGCCCACGGTGGTCGCTCCCGTGGCCACCCCAGTGGCCGCACCAGCACCCGAGCTCCCTGCGCAGACCGTGGAGCCGGCCCCCGCCGCCCCGCCTGCCTCGCCGATCGAGCTGACCGAGCCCGATCCGCCGCCGCCGCAGCCGGGTCCGCCGGTAGACCCGATCACCGAATCGCTCGGTCAGTGGTCGGCCGAGGCCCCGTGGCCGCTGGTCGCGCTGCATGCGGCGCTGCTGCCCGACGGGCGCGTGATGAGCTATGGCACCGACCGGGCCGGCAAGCAGACCGGGTCGTTCGTCTACGACGTCTGGGATCCGACCGAGGGGACGATCGCGGGCGGCCACCTGACGCTACCCAACCGGACCGGGACCGACCTCTTCTGCAGCGCGCAGATGATGCTGTCGACCGGCTCCCTGCTGCTGGCGGGCGGCGACGTGCTGTCCGGCGGCGACACCACCAACACCGGCAACCCGGACACCAACCTCTTCGATCCGCAGACCCAGACCCTGACCCGCTCGCAGGGCATGTTCCGTCCGCGGTGGTACGCGACGCTCACGAAGACGCACGACGACCGCGTGTTCGTGCAGGGCGGCTTCGGCGGTGAGGACCGGCCCGAGCTGCGCGAGCCGAGCGGCGCGCACCGCCTGCTGTCGGCGATCGACACGACGCAGTACTACTGGTGGTACCCGCGGAACTTCTCGGCACCCGACGGGCGCGTGTTCGGCTTCGCGACCGACGGCGGCGCCTACACCGCCACCTACGGCGGCACGGGCGGCATCGTGCGCCACGGCACGCTGCTGATGGCACAGCCGGGCGTCGCCTCGGGTGCGGCGCTCTTCGCACCCGCGCGCGTGCTGGTCTGCGGCGGCGGCGACGCGTGTTCGGTCGTCGACTACAACGGCCCCCGCCCGAGCGTGGAGTCGGCCGGACGCATCGCCGCGACCCGCAACTGGCACACCTCGACGCTGCTGCCCGACGGCCGGGTGCTGCTCACCGGCGGTGCCCGGCAGTACAGCGACACCGCGTTCAGCGGCGCGACCAACCAGGTCGAGCTCTGGGACCCGAGGACGGGCACGTGGACGACGGGCGCCGCCGGCGTCCAGCCCCGCCTGTACCACTCGACCGCGCTGCTGCTGCCCGATGCGACCGTGCTGGTCGCCGGGGGCGGTGCGCCGGGGCCGCTCACGCAGCTCAACGCCGAGATCTACCGCCCGCCCTACCTGTTCCGCAACGGCGCGGTCGCGGCGCGTCCGCTCGTGGTGTCCGCCCCCGCCTCGCTCACGCCTGGCGAGGCGCTGCGCCTGCAGGTGGGCGACGGCTCGCGGATCGCGCGGCTGGTGCTGATCAAGACCGGCTCGGTGACGCACGGCTTCAACCACGACCAGGCCTTCGTCGAGCTGCCCTTCTCGCGCACCGGCAACACGATCACCGCCACCGTGCCCGACAGCGGCGGGGACCTGACGCCCGGCTTCTACATGATCTTCGTGCTCGACACCGCGGGCGTGCCCTCGGTCGCCAAGATCGCGCGGATGAACATCGCCACCACCTCGCCGCCGATCGCCCCCTGGACGCCCGAGGCGGGCAGCGCGAGCGGCAGCCCGTTCAGGCTCGAATGCGAGGCGGGTCAGGTGATGGTGGGCGCGCACGGTCTGGCCGGCCCGTCGGTGTCGAGGCTCGGTCCGATCTGTGCCTGGGTCGGTACCGATGGCCGCTGGATCGGCGAGCCCTGGAAGAACCCGGTGGCCGGCACCAGCGTCACCGGTGGCGCCTTCGAGGCCACCTGTGCGCAGGACCACGCCGTCTCGGGGGTGCAGATGCGCACCGCCGCGCCCGGGGTCGCGCAGCTGCAGCTGCAGTGCCGCGCGCTTGCCGCGGGTGGCCTGCGCGTTCAGGCCGGCACGGGTGCGCGGACCACCCCCGTCGGCAGCTCGACCGGCGGCACGGCGAGCGCGCTGCTCGAGTGCGGCGGCGGCTTCGCCGGGCATGGCCTCTACGGCTGGGCGGGCCCCGGCGCGAACACCGTGGGCGTGCTGTGCCGCAGGCCGGTCGACGCGATCCGCGTCAAGCCCGCGGGCAGCGCGGCGCAGCGCTACGCATGGCGGCTGCTCGGCGACGAGAACGTCACCTACTCGGTGGCCCCTTGCAGCTTCGTGAGGCTCGGCGTGTCCGAGTCCGGCCCCTTCACCGAGCAGGTGGCCTCGGGCCTCTTCCCGGCGACGGTCGCCTTCTTCGGTATCGACCCGGCGCCCGGGCAGCGCAAGAAGGTGTGGCTCAGGGTGCCCGCGCCCTGATCATCCTGGCCACCGCGACCGCTTCAGATGGGCGAGCGACGGTCGTATCACCCCTAAGGAGGAGTGCGACACATCTCGCTCGCGGCGACGCTTTATGATCCCGGCGCAGTAGGTTCGCACACGCTTGCGCGAACCGCCCCTCATGAATGCCCGAGCCGGGCAGCTGGAGTTTCGATGCGTCGCTGGAAGACCCGCGGACGTGACAGCGCAATCGCCCTGATCATGCCCATCATCGCCGCCTGCGGCGACGGTTCGTTGACCACGCAGACGCAAGGCGACGCGGGCGCGACGAGCGGCGATGCCGCGAACACGCCGGTGGCCTCCTCGCGCGATCCGGTGGCCGAGCGGATGGAGCGGACCCGGCGCAGCTTCAATGCCAGGACCGCGACCACCAAGGCCGCGCTGCCGCCGGCCGGCGCGACACCCGACCAGATCGGCCAGTGGACCGCGCAGGGTGCGTGGCCGCTGGTCGCGATCCACTCCGCGCTGCTGCCCGACGGCCGCGTGATGAGCTACGGCACGAACGAGGCCGGCAAGCAGACCGGCACCTTCGTCTACGACGTCTGGGATCCGGCCGCCGGCACGATCGCAGGCGGCCACCTGACGCTGCCCAACCAGACCGGCACCGACCTCTTCTGCAGCGCGCAGGTGCTGCTGTCGACCGGCTCGCTGCTGCTCGCCGGCGGCGACGTGCTGGTCGGCGGGAACACCACCAACAACGGCAACCCCGACACGAACATCTTCGACCCGGCGACCAACACGCTGACGCCGGCGCCGAAGATGAACCGGCCGCGCTGGTACGCGAGCACCACGACCACCTGGGACGGCAAGATCTTCGTGCAGGGCGGCCGCGACGGCGAGGACCGGCCCGAGGTGCGCGAGCCCGACGGCACCTACCGCCTGCTCAGCGCGATCGACACCACCGACATCGACTGGTGGTACCCGCGAAACTATTCCGCACCCGACGGTCGCATCTTCGGCTACGGGCTCGACGGCGAGGCCTACACCATGGGCTACGCCGGCACCGGCTCCGTGACACGCCACGGCGTGCTGCCGATGCCCTACCCGGACACGCCTTCGAGCAGCACCCTGTTCGCACCGGGCCGGATCCTGCAGTGCGGCGGCGACGAGTACTGCAGCGTCGTCGACTTCAACGGACCGCGACCCGTCGTCGAGTCGGCGGGGTCGATGACCGCCGTGCGGCTGTGGAACTCGGGCACCGTGCTGGCCGACGGCAAGGTCGTCATCAACGGCGGCGCCGAGGTCTGGGACAACGCCGCGGTGATCGGCGCCAGCAACGCCGTCGAGATCTGGGATCCCAAGACCGGTTCGCGCACGGTGGGCGCGGTGGCCGCGCAGCCGCGCCTGTACCACTCGACCTCGCTGCTGCTGCCCGATGCGACCGTGCTGGTCGCCGGCGGCGGCGCGCCGGGCCCGATCATCCAGCTCAACGCCGAGATCTACCGGCCGCCCTACCTGTTCTCGTCGAAGGGCGGCCTCGCCGTGCGGCCGGTCATCACCTCGGCCCCCACCGTGATGACCCCGGGCTCGGGCCTGTCGGTGCAGGTCGACGACGGCGCCAAGATCGCGCGGATGACGCTGGTCAAGACCGGCTCGATCACGCACAGCTTCGGCATGGACCAGGCGTTCGTCGAACTGCCGATCACGCGCTCCGGCAACACGATCTCCGCCACCGTGCCCGACAGCGGCGGCGACCTCACGCCCGGCTTCTACATGATCTTCGTGCTCGACACCGAGGGCGTGCCCTCGGTCGCGAAGATCGCGCGCCTGAACGGCGCACCGACCGCACCGCCGATCGCGCCGTGGACCGTCGAGACCGGCGGGACCGCCGGCAACAGCTACAAGCTCGCGTGCGAGCCGGGACAGGTGCTCGTCGGCGTGCACGGCGTCGCGAGCGCCACCGTCGGCACGCTCGGCCCCAAGTGCGCCTGGGTGGGTACCGACGGCAAGTGGATCGGCACACCGACCGACCTGCCGACCACCGGCACCGGTACCGGTACCGCGTTCGACATCGCGTGCGCGACCGACCAGGCCGTCTCCGGCTTCCAGGGCCGCATCGGCGCCACCATCGGCCAGCTCCAGCTGCAGTGCCGCTCCATGACCGTCGGCGGCCTCAAGGTGCAGCCGGGCACGGGGGCGCTGTCGGCGCTGATCGGCACCGGCACCGGAACCCAGCGCACGCTCGCGGAGTGCGGCGCGGACTTCGCCTCGCACGGCCTATACGGCTATGCCGACGCATCGGTCAACAGCATCGGACTGCTGTGCCGGCGCGCGGTCGACGCCATCCTCGTGAAGGCTGCGGGGACCGTCGCGCCCCAGTACACCTGGACCTACCTCGGCGGCGAGGGTGCGGCCGTCACGGTGCCGCCCAACAGCTTCGTGCGCTACGGTGCGTCGGCGACCGATCGGTTCATCGAGAAGATGGTCTCGGGCACCTTCAGCGTGACCAACGACTTCTTCGGCGGCGACCCGGCGGTCGGGACGGTGAAGGGGCTGTATCTGCGGGTGGCTTCGGCGCCTGCGCCTGCGCCTGCTCCTGCTCCTGCTCCGGCACCTGCTCCTGCTCCGGCACCTGCTCCGGCTCCGGCTCCTGCTCCGGCCCCGGCCCCGGCCCCGGCCCCGGCCCCGGCCCCGGCCCCGGCCCCGGCTCCCGCCCCTGCCCCTGCTCCGGCTCCGGCTCCGGCTCCGGCTCCGGCCCCAGCTCCCGCTCCGACGTACATCTGGACGCTGATCGGCACCGAGTACCAGACGCTCACCGTGCTGGCGAACAGCGTCGTGCGCTATGGCGTCACCGCGACGGATCGCTTCGTCGAGGCCGTCGTATCCGGGATGTTCTTCGCGAACAACGCGTTCTTCGGCGGCGACCCGGCAGTCGGCATCCAGAAGAAGGTGTACGTGCGCAGCGTTGCACCGGCGCCTGCACCGGCTCCGGCTCCGGCTCCTGCGCCTGCCCCGGCTCCTGCCCCTGCCCCTGCCCCTGCCCCTGCCCCTGCTCCTGCTCCCGCGCCCGCACCTGCACCTGCACCTGCGCCTGCGCCTGCGCC
>CAIUGQ010000068.1 GCA_903898725.1 uncultured Burkholderiales bacterium
CCACGACCGCGCCGAGCTTCTGGATCGCGACATGCGCGACGATGTACTGCGGGCAGTTGTTCAGGAACAGCGCGACCCGATCGCCCGGCACGACCCCGACCTGCGCCAGCCGCACCGCCAGGGCGTCGCTCCAGCGGTCGAGTTCGAGGTAGCCGATCTCGCGGCCGTACCAGATGAAGGCGGGCTTGTCGGGCTGTGCCCGGGCATGCTCGCGCAGGTAGTCGTGCAGGCACCGGAGCCCCTGCCGATATCGGCTGGGGTCGGGCACCTCGGTGAGGTCGGCCGTCGCGCCGCCGAGGGGTTCGCCGGCAGAGGTCATCGCGCGCGCTCCGGTTCAGGGTTCGATGGACAGCTCGAGCGGCTCGAAGCCCTCGAGCTCGAAGCGCCAGCGTTCGCCCGCCTTCGGAAACCGGGAGGTGACCAGGCTGCCGAGAATCGCGACATCGCCGCGGCGCATCGTCAGGCCGCGGGACCCGGCGCTGCCGGCCAGCCAGGCGAGCGCGTCCAGCGGATGCCCCATCAGGTCGCCGCCCCGGCCGCTGCCCACCTCCACGTCATTGCAGAACGCCCGGCCGACGATGGCCTCGAGGTCCAGGCCGGCCCAGTCGTCGCGCCGCATGCCCAGCACCGCGCCTTCGTTCCAGGCGTTGTCCGCCACCATCTGGAAGGCCTCGCCACCGAGCCGCGTGT
Source organism: uncultured Burkholderiales bacterium (assembly GCA_903898725.1). GTDB lineage: Bacteria > Pseudomonadota > Gammaproteobacteria > Burkholderiales > Burkholderiaceae_E > UBA4615. The sequence continues at coordinate 691 of CAIUGQ010000068.1, forward strand.
AGTCGGCATCACGGTCGTCGGCCAGCTCGAAGGCCGGCCGCAGGGCCGCCACCGCGGCACGCGCCTGCTCGCGGCTGCACCGGCCGCCCGGGGCGGGCAGGTCCGCGCCGAGCTCGACCGCGATCTCGAACTCGATCAGCAGGCGCCCGTAGGCCCCGACCCGCGTGCTCGCCGGCCCCGCCACCACCTGGCCGGACAGCAGCCGGCCCGCGACCGGCGCATCCAGCCCGACCATCCGCTGCATCGCGGGGTTGGACAGCGCGATCTTCCAGCCGATCGGCGCGCCGCAGTCACGCGCCTTGAGGTCGACGAAACACGCCTGCGCGAGGTAGGCGTCGGCCAGGCTGCCCGGACGGACACCCGCCGGGAACGAGCGGAAGGTCCGGCGGTCGCGGTGCTGCGTCAGCAGCCACTGGGCGGTCCGGGAAGGGCGTGCGGTCATGTCGGCTCCGGCCGGGACGGCGATTCGGCGATTCAGCGATATGGCGATGGGGCGATGGGGCGAGCGTAGTTCGACCCGCGCGGCTCAGCCGACCGCGATCGGTGCCGCCACGCCGAAGCGCGCCGCCCACGGTGCGAGCGCCGGCAGGATCGACGGATGGAGCGCGACGCCACGGGCCGTCTGCTCGCGCTTGCGGGCGAGCGCCCGCTCGCCGGGCAGCCGCACCGGCTGCGACGCGTCGCGCGGGGCGGACGCATGGCAGGCCTGCGCGATCCAGTCGGTCTGCACCGTGAAGGCGCCGAGCCCCGCGAAGGCCTCGGGGTCGCTCACCCGCACGCAGACCGTCGCGCCCCAGCCCTCGGGCACGTCGGCGCGGCCGTAGCCGGCGAGCCCGCCGGTCATCGCCTCGATCGTCAGCGCCAGCCCGTAGCCCTTGTGGCCGGCGTCGAGCCCGCCGAGCGGCAGGATGGTGCCCGGCGGCTGGGTGAACAGCGCCGCCGGGTCGTCGGTCGGCTGGCCGAGCGCATCGAGCCACCAGGCGTGCGCGCCGCGCCGGCCCGCCGCCTTGAGCCGATTGCTCATGCCGTTGGTGGTGATCGAGGCGGAGATGTCGATGAGCACCGGGTCGCCCGAGGTCGGGAAGCCCACCGCCATCGGGTTCGGCGTGAACACCGCCTGCGTGCCGCCGAAGGGCGCGACGCTGGCCACCGCCGGGTCGGAGCTGTAGATCTCGACCATCAGTCCGCTGCGCACGGTCGCCTCGAGGTAGGCGGCCAGGCAGGCGATGTGATGGCTGCGGCGGATGGCGACCATGGCGCTGCCGTGCTCGCGGGCACGAGGTGCGGCCCAGTCGATGGCGCGGCGCACCAGCGCCGGCCCGGGCAGGCGTCGGCCGTCCCAGGTCGCGGCGACCGTGCGCTCGGCGACGACCTCGGGCCCTCCCGACTTCGCCATCGAGCCGCGCTCGAGCTCGCCGAGATAGCCGGCCAGCAGCGCCAGCCCATGGGTGTCGTGACCGAGCAGGTCACCCTCGACCAGCACCTCGGCGACATCGGTGGCCAGCGCCTCGTCCAGCCCGTTCGCGCGAAGCAGCGCGTGCGCGAAGGCGACCAGCGCGTCGGCCTCGTGGCGGACGGGGAGCCCCCCGGCCGCGTCGGAGGAGGCGGCCATCAGTAGACCGCCCGGCCGCCGGACAGGTCGAAGACCGCGCCGGTGGAGAACGAGCATTCCTCGCTCGCCAGCCAGGTCACCATCGCCGCGATCTCGTCGACGCCGCCGAAGCGCGCCATCGGGATCTTCGACAGCATGAAGTCGATGTGCTGCTGAGTCATCTGGTCGAAGATCGCGGTCTTGACCGCCGCCGGCGTCACGCAGTTCACGCGGATGCCGGTCTTCGCGAGTTCCTTGCCCAGCGACTTGGTCAGGCCGATCACCGCCGCCTTCGAGGCCGAGTAGGCCGAGGCGTTCGGGTTACCTTCCTTGCCGGCGATCGAGGCGATGTTGATGATGCGGCCGTAGTCGCGCTCGAGCATCTTGCGCACGACCGCGCGGTCGCAGAGGAAGGTGCCGTGGACGTTGACGTCGAAGACCTTGCGCCAGGCGTCGGCCGGGTACTCGGCGACGGTGGTGTTGGGGCCGGTGATGCCGGCGCTGCAGACCAGCACGTCCAGGCGACCGAAGGCGGCCGAGGTGGCCTCGGTCGCGGCCTGCACCGAGGCCTCGTCGGCGACGTCGACACCGAGGCCCAGGTGGCCGGCACCGAGCGCGGCGGCGGCGGCCTTGGCGGCCGCCTCGTTGACGTCCCAGAGGGCCACGCGCGCGCCGCTCGCGGCGAAGCGCTGCGCGACGGCCAGGCCGATGCCGGCGGCGCCGCCGGTGATGACCGCGCAGCGGTCCTTCAGGTCGATGTGGTTCACGGGGAATCTCCTGCGGGAGCGGTGTCGGGTTGGGGGCGGACTGTAATCGAAGCGCCCCGGGCGATCAAAGCCGCGGCCCGGGAAATCGCTGGCCGGCGCGCTGGCCGGCGCGCTGGCCGGCGCGCTGGGCGGGGCGCTGGGCGGGGCGCCGACCGGGGCACGGGCCGACCGCTACTTGAGCATCCGCGGCAGCCACAGCGACAGGTCGGGCCAGTAGGTGACCATCAGCAGCGCGATGCCCAGTGGCACGTAGAACGGCAGGATCGCACGCACCACCGCGCCGAAGCTCACCTTGGCGATGTCCTGCACGATGAACAGCAGCACGCCGAACGGCGGCGTGGTGGCCCCGATCAGCAGGTTCAGGATGATCACCAGCCCGAAGTGGACCGGATCGATGCCGATCGCCTTGATCAGCGGCAGGAAGGTCGGCACCGCGATCAGCAGGATCGCGGTCGTCTCCATGAAGCAGCCGATGACCAGCAGCAGCACGTTGATCATCGCCAGGATCAGCCACTTGTTCGTGGTGAGCTCGAGCATCGACGCAGCGAGGTTCGCCGGGATGTTGTTGACGGCGATCGCCCAGCCGAAGGGCACCGCCGCGGCCATGATGAAGATCAGCACGCCGCTGGTGACGAAGGTCTCGGCGATGCACGCGTAGAGCTTGCGCAGCGTGAGCTCGCGGTAGGCGAAGCCGAGGATCACCGCATAGACGACGGTGATCGCACCGAGCTCGGTCGGCGTGGCCACGCCCGACAGCAGGCCGACCACCAGGATCACCGGCGCCGACAGCGCGGGGATCGCGCGCACGAAGCTGCGGCCGAGGTGCGCGCCGCTCGCGCGCGGCGTGACCGGCGCCTTGACGCGGCCGGTCGCCACCAGCCAGTAGACCGTCGCCATCAGCAGGAAGCCGATGGTGAAGCCCGGCACGAGGCCGGCGAGGAACAGGTCGCCGATCGAGACCTGCGCGAGCACGCCGTAGACGACCATGATCACCGAGGGCGGGATGATCGGGCCGACGATCGCCGAGGCCGCGCTGCAGGCGGCGGCGAAGGCGGCGTCGAAGCCCTCCTTCTTCATCGCCTTGATCTCGACCGTGCCCAGCCCCGCGGCGTCGGCCTGGGCGACGCCCGACATGCCGGCGAAGATCAGGCTCGCGAAGATGTTCACCTGCGCGAGGCCGCCGCGGAAGTGTCCGACCAGCGCGACCGCGAACTCGAAGATCCGGGCCGCGATGCCGCCCACGTTCAGCAGGTTGCCGGCGAGCACGAACAGCGGGATCGCGAGCAGCGGGAAGCTGTCGACGCCGGAGGTCATCCGCTGGACGACGAGCGACATCGGCACCGGCGAGGCGAACTGCAGCCAGGACAGCGCCGCCGCGATCAGCGCGAAGGCGATCGGCAGCTCGAGCGCGATCAGCCCGAACATCACCGCGAACATCGGCACGACGCTCATCGCGCGCGCTCCCCGCCGCGCGCCGCCGCGTTCGCATGCGACGAGGCGACCAGCCGTTCGGCGATCGCATCGGCCTCGGCATCCTCGGCCATCGCGGCGCGCTCGCGCTCGAGCCGCGCCTGCAGGGCGTCGACCGGACGGCCGCTCGCGGCCAGCGCGAGCTCGGCGCAGATCAGGTAGGCGAGGGTCAGGCCCATCGAGACCACGCAGACGAACAGCGGCATCGAGTAGAACAGGTGGCGCGGCAGGTCGATCGGCAGCGACATCGTGCGGCTGCGCGACTCGACGTCCATGATGTCCCAGGCCTGCACCGCGATCACGACACAGCACAGTCCGGCGATCGCCCAGGTGCCGGCCCGCCACAGCGCCTGCGGACGTGCCGCCAGCCGCGCGACGAAGGTCTCGATGCGGATGTGGCGCAGCTCCTTCAGGCCGAGCGCGGCCCCCAGGAAGATCGACCACAGGAAACAGTAGCCGGCGAGTTCCTCGACCCAGACCAGCGGCTGTCCGAAGAGGTACCGGGTGATCACCTGGATGGTGATCGAGACGACGATGGTCGAGAGCAGCAGCACACCGAGGGCACGCTCGAGGCGCGCGATCAGCTCGAGCAGCCGCCACCAGCGGGCGAGCAGCGAATCCATGTCGGGGTCCTCGTCGGCGACGGGCGCGCGCGGCGCCCGTCGCACGCTCACCTGATGTCGCGGATCTTCTGGTAGAGGCCGGCCGGCCAGGCGCCGTCCCGCTCCATGCCCTCGACCGCGGACAGCGCGCGCTGCGCGAACGGCGTCCGGTCGACGGTGATCACCTTGGCACCCTCGGCGGCCATCTTCTTCGTGAGGTCGTCCGTCTCGGCCTCGGACTCGCGTCGGCCCCAGATCACGGCCTCCTTGGCCGCGTCGACCATGATCTTCTGCACGTCGGCCGGCAGCGACGCGAACACCTTGTCGTTGACGGTGATGTGCAGCGAGGACAGCAGGTGATCGGTGCGCATCACCGCGGGCGCCGCGGTGTGGAACTTCTGCGCGTAGGCCGATCCGATCGGGCCTTCGGCCGCGTCGATCACGCCGGTCTTCAGGCCCAGGAAGACCTCGGCCCAGGCGACGCGCGCGGGCTTGGTGCCCATCGCCTGCCAGAGGTTCAGGTAGGTCTTGATCTCCGGGACGCGCATCTTGACGTCCTTGAGGTCGTCCGGGGACTGCACGGCCTTCTTGGCGAACAGGATCCGCGGCTGGGTCGGCGCGGCCGCCAGGATCCGCAGACCCTGCTTCGTGCGGAGCTCCTCGGCCATCGCCGCGAAGGTCGGCGAGTCGATGAACTTCTGGAAGTGGTCGTTGTCGCGGAACGTGAAGCCCCAGGCCAGCACCGCGAAGTCCTTGACCCAGTTGGCGTACCAGTCGAGCACGTCGCCGTAGAAGGCGACCGAGCCCTTCATCATCTGCTCGATGACCTGGACGTCGCTGCCGAGCTGCTCGCCCTGGATGAAGTTGATCTTCACCTTCCCGGTGGCGCGCTCGTTCACCAGCTTGGTGAACATCGCGTTGGTGCGGTCCAGGACCGTGCCGACCGCGTCCGAACCGCCGAACACCAGGGTCGGCTGCGCGTTCGCCGGCCGAGCCGGGAATCCGGCCGCGCCGAGCGCGAGCCCGCCCGCCAGCCCCTTGATGACCTGTCTTCTCATCGTCGTCTCCTCGTGTGGTGCTGAATGACGGGCCGCGCGACATGCGCGGCGCCGGGAGCCGCCTCTATCGGGCGACTTCGAAGAACCGCGTACCCATGTACTTCTGCGACTGGTAGAGCGAGGCCGCCTCGGGCGGCTTGGGGAACGGCATGCGCACCGGCACCGCGGTCATGCGCGGCTGCAGGGTCGGCTCGCCGCAGATCATGCGTGCGTCGAACTGCGCCAGGTCGCCCCAGTGCCCGCCAGCCAGCGGCCAGGCGTCGGCGGCCATCGCCTCGTAGAGCAGGAAGTTGCGCGGGCGGCCCGAGGTGTTGGTCGCCGAGCCGTGGATCAGCCGGGCGTGGTGCAGCGTGATCGAGCCCGCGCGCGCCAGCAGCGGCACCGCGCGGCCGATCTCGGCGGCGATGCCGGACGGCTCGATCGCGCCGACGAACACGCCGTCGTGGTGGTGGCTGTGGATCGCACCGCGGTGCGTGCGGGGCACGACCATCATCGGCCCGTTGTCGGGCACGAAGTCGTCGAGCAGCACGCCCACCGCGAGCACGTCGTCGTTGGTGTGCGGATAGAAAGCCCAGTCCTGGTGCCACTCGACCGGCGCGCCGTAGCCCGCCGACTTCAGGTTGAGCTTGGAGGTCTGCATGCGCACCGCGGGGCCGAGCAGCGGCGTCAGCAGCTCGAGCACCTTGGGGCTGCGGATCAGCGCATCGAAGGCCGCGTGGGCCTTGTGCGGCATCTTGAGCCGGCGCACGCGCGGCGCCTCGGGGGTGTGCGAGTCCTCGAGGTCGTAGAGGTCGGTGTGCGTCGCGAGGCCGTGCGCGCCGGCGAGCAGCGTGTCGACCGCGCCGCGCAGCGCCGCGAGCTCGGCGGCGTCGAGGACGTCGTGGACGACGAGGTACCCCTCGGCGCGATAGTGGTCGACCTGTTCGGGCGTGAGGCTCTTCGTCGGGGACTGCATTCGGATCTCGGTGTTAGCGCTAACACGACAGCCGGATTTGGCGGTAGTCTCCCGGCCATGTCAAGGCGCACCGCACAAACGGCGGCGGCCGCGCCGCGCGGCGCCGGTCGCGAAGCGCCCGCACGCCTGGTCGAGGTGGCGCGCGCGGCGGGCGTCTCGAGCATGACGGTGTCGCGGGCGCTGCGGGATCCGGAACGGGTCGCCCCGGCGACGCTGGACGCCGTGCGCCGCGCGGTCGCGCGGCTCGGCTACCTGCCGAACGGCTCGGCCAGCGCGCTCGCCTCGAGCCGCAGCCGCGTGGTGGCGGCGATCGTGCCCACGCTGATGAACTCGGTCTATGCGAGCACGGTGCACGGACTGTCCTCGGTGCTGCGGCCCGCCGGCTACGAGCTGATGCTCGGCGACAGCGGCTACGACCCGCGGGCCGAGACCGCGCTGGTGCGCAGCTTCCTCGGCCGGCGTGTCGACGCGCTGGTGCTGACGGGCGTCTCGCATGCCGACGAGACGCGCGAGCTGCTCGCCCGCCACGCACTGCCGGTCGTCGAGATCTGGGACCTGACCGCGCATCCGATCGACATGCTGGTGGGCTTCTCGAACGTGGCCGCCGGCCGCGAGGCGGGTCGCTTCCTCGCCGCGCGCGGCCGGCGCCGCTGGGCGTTCGTCGGCAGCGCGCCCGGACGGGAGGTGCGCTCG
>CAIUGQ010000069.1 GCA_903898725.1 uncultured Burkholderiales bacterium
CTCGCCCCGGCGGTGCGGGTCCTCGTCGAGATCGAGGTGGGGGGCAAAGACCTGCGTGGCGAGCGCATCGACCAGGAAGCTGGTCTTGCGGTAGAGGGCGCTGCCGCTGGCGGCCTGCACGAAATGGCCGATCAGGCCGGCGGCCAGCGGCGACTCGAACAGCACCGGCACCTTGCGGGTGGAGAGCTTGCGTGCCCCGAGCCTGGAGAGCGCGCGTTCGGCGGCATAGCGGCCGACCGCCTTCGGATCGGCCAGGCCGTCGGGATGGCGCGCGGCGGAATACCAGTCGTCGCGCTGCATGGCGCGGCCGCGCCGCGCGATCGGGGCACAGGCGATCGAATGCCGGCTGTACGGATAGCCGCCGATGAAGCCGAGGCTGTTGGCCGAGACGAAGTGACCGTGGCTGAGCGAGACGCTCGCGCCCTCGGAATTCACGATCGCCCGGTCGGTCGCGAAGGCCGCGCCTTCCATCTCGCGGGCGATCTCGATCGCCTCGGGCGCCTCGATCGTCCACGGGTGGAAGAGGTCCAGGTCCATCTGGTCGCGGACGATGGTGTCGGGGTCGGGCAACCCGGCGAACGGATCCTCGCCGGTGAACCGCGCGATCTCGAAGGCGGCGCGGACGGTCTCGTCGATCGCGCGGGCACCGAAGTCGCTGGTGCTGGCGTGGCCACGGCGGGCGCCGATGTGGACGGTCACGCCGAGCCCCTTGTCGCGGGTCTGCTCGATGGTCTCGACCTTGCCCTTGCGGACATTGACCGACAGGCCGGAGCTCTCGGAGACATCGGTGGATGCCGCGGTCGCGCCGAGCCGGGCGGCCTGGTCGAGCACCGAACGGGCAAGTTCCTCGAAGCGGGCACGGCTGTGGTCGAACATCGGGCGGACCGGGGTCGTATGGGGTCGGGCTATCATAGCAAGGCCCCATGAAAGCCCCGCCCGCCCCCCCGCCCGCACCGCCCGCGCCGCCGCCGGTGATCCACGGCCGCGACGACGACGAACCCACCGGCCCGAGCAAGTCGCAGCGCAAGCGCGAGATGCACCTGCTGCAGGATCTCGGCGAGCGCCTCGTCGCCTTGCCGCCGTCGCAGCTCGAGCGGCTCGAGCTGCCCTCGGACCTCGTCGACGCGATCGCCCTCGCCCGCAAGATCACCGCGCGCGAGGGGCGTCGCCGACAGCTGCAGTACATCGGCAAGCTGATGCGTCACACCGATGCCGACGCGATCCTCGCGAAGCTCGACCTCGACGATGCCGGCCACCGGCTCGAGACCGCGGTCATGCATGCGGCCGAGCGCTGGCGCGATGCGCTGCTCGAGTCGCCCGATCGCGTCGCCGAGTTCGTCGCCCGCTATCCGGCGGCGGCACGGACGCTGCATCCGCTCGTTCGCGCGGCACGCGCCGAGCATGCGAAGCAGCAGCGGGGCCGGCACTACCGGGACCTGTACCGCGAGCTGCGCGACGTGCTGCTCGCCGACGCCGCCCCACCCGCGGCCACCCTCGAGACGCCCGCCCCCGATGCCTGAGCTGCCCGTCGCCGCCACCGAGTCGAACCCGCTGCGGATCGGGCTCGTCTCCATCTCCGACCGGGCCTCGGGCGGCGTCTACGCGGATGCCGGCATCCCGGCGCTCCAGGACTGGCTGGCCCGCGCACTCGCCTCCCCCTGGGTGGCCGAGACGCGGCTGATCCCGGACGAGCGCCCGGTGATCGAGCGCACGCTGATCGAGCTGGTCGACATCGCCGGCTGCCATCTGGTGCTGACCACCGGCGGCACCGGCCCGGCCCGGCGCGACGTGACGCCCGAGGCCACGCTCGCCGTCGGCGACAAGGAGATGCCCGGGTTCGGCGAGCGGATGCGCCAGATCAGCCTGAACTTCGTGCCCACCGCGATCCTGTCGCGCCAGGTCGCGGTGATCCGCGGCGGCGCACTGATCGTGAACCTGCCCGGGCAGCCGAAGTCGATCCAGGAAACGCTCGAGGGTCTGCGCGACGCCGAGGGCCGCTCGACGGTGGCCGGCATCTTCGCGGCGATTCCCTACTGCCTGGACCTGATCGGTGCGCCCTTCGTCGACACGCACGAGGCGATCTGCAAGGCCTTCAGGCCGAAGTCGGCGCCCCGCCCGGCCGCGGGCTGAGCGGCTCGCCCGCCGCGTGCGGGCTCAGCGCCTGACGAGGGTGCAGCGCACCAGCGACGAGCCGAACTCGCGCACCGCGGGATGCTTGAGCCAGGCCATGCCGCGGATCGGCACCGTGTCCATCTCCGCGATCCGCATCGGACCGGCGGCCACGATGCGCTCGAACTCGGCGATCGTGATCTGGTTCAGACCGCCGGCCACCTCCGAGAAGCGCGTCGCGCCGTCGTGCTTGAAGTCGGACCGCCAGCGGATCAGGGCCTGTTCGGTGAAGACCAGGTGCGACCACGGGAACACCGAGAACAGGTGTCCGCCGTGGGGATGCAGCCAGGTGGGCCCGAACGAGGCGAGCACGCGCCCGCCCGGCCCGAGCAGCCCGTCCATGATCTCGATGATCGCGCCCGGGTCCTCGAAGTGCTCGAATGCGTCCTTCGACAGCACGATGTCCGCAGGCTCGTCGGTCCCCTTGGCGAAGGTGCAGCGATCGGCGACGCCTTCACGCTCGGCGAGCGCCCGCGCCCGCTCGAGTGCGCTGTCCTGGATGTCGATGCCGATCACGCGCGCGGCGCCGCGCAGGGCGCAGACCACCGCCTGCTCGCCCCCGCCGCAGCCGAAGTCGACCACTGTCAGGCCGCGCAGCCGATCGAAGATGTCGGCGCCGAAGCACTCGACCATGCGTGCGTCACCGAGCGGACCGGGGGCGTGCGGCACCGACCGCCCGACCTTCCCGCCGATCGCGCGCAACATCCGGTAGCCGACCTCGCCGCCGATGATGCCCATCTGTTGCTCCGTTATTCAGGGCGCGCGTCGCGCGCCGCATACCAGGCCATGGTGATCTCGAGCCCACGGGCGACGTCGTGCGTCGGCGCGTAGCCGAGCAGTTCCCGTGCCTTGGAGATGTCCGCGAGCGAGTGCCGGACGTCGCCGTCCCGGAAGGCACGGTGCTCGAGCCGCGGCGCGACCGGGCGCCCGAGCAGGCGCTCGAGGGCCGAGCGCATCGCCTCGGCCATCTCGACCAGCGTGGTGCGCGCGCCGACCGCGACGTTGAAGACCTGATGGCCCTCGGGCAGCGGCGCGCCCAGCGCCGCGCGCAGGTTGGCCTGCACCACGTTCGCGATGTAGCAGAAGTCGCGCGAGGTGCTGCCGTCGCCGTTGACCCAGAGGGTCTCGCCGCGCAGCAGCGCGCGCGCCCAGCGCGGCACGACCGCGGCATAGGCCCCCTCGGGGTCCTGGCGCGGCCCGAAGACGTTGAAGTAGCGCAGCCCGGCGAGTTGCATGCCATAGGTTCGCGCGTACGTGCCGGCGAGCAGCTCGTCGATCGCCTTGGAGGCCGCGTAGGGCGACAGCACCTTGCCCGTCACGGCCTCGACCTTGGGCAGTGCCGGATGGTCACCGTAGACGGAGCTCGACGAGGCGTAGACCACGCGCTGCAGGCCGGCCTCGCGGGCCGAGGTGAGCAGCTGGGCGAAGCCGGTGGCGTTCGCCCTGAACGTGCGCATCGGCTGCTCGATCGAGCGCGGCACCGAGCCGAGCGCGGCCTGGTGCAGCACGTGATCGACACCCTCCAGCGCGCGGGCGCAGGCGAGCGGGTCGCAGACGTCGCCCTCGATCAGCTCGAAGCCGGCCCAGGCCGCCTCGCCGACGGTGGCGCGCACGTCGTCGAGGTTGTGGCGCGCGCCCGTGGAGAAGTCGTCGAGCCCGACCACGAGCTGGCCGTGACGCAGCAGCGCCTCGACCAGGTGCGAGCCGATGAAGCCGGCGGCGCCGGTCACCAGCCAGCGGGCCGGCTCCCGATCGCGCAGCAGCCCCGCCAGCCCCTCGTCGGCGCTCAGAGCCGCCATACCGAGTAGCCGAGCTTCTCGAGGGCCGCGCGGTCGTAGACGCTCTTGATGTCGGCGAACACGCCGCCCCGCGTCAGGCGCTCGGTCAGCGCATCGAGCGGCATCTTCCGGTAGGCCTCGTGCGAGACCGCGGCGATCACGGCCTTGGCCGGCGGCAGGTCCTCCCAGCGGGTGAGCGCGATGCCGTACTCGTGCACGGCGTCCGAGGACTCGGCGATCGGATCGTGGACGTGCACCTTCATGCCGTAGGACTGCAGTTCGCGAACGATGTCGACGACCTTGGAGTTGCGCAGGTCGGGCACGTCCTCCTTGAAGGTCAGGCCGAGGACGATCGCCACCTGGTTCGACACCGGCTGCGCCTCCTGGATCAGGCGCTTGACCACCTGCTCGGCGACGAACTTGCCCATGCCGTCGTTGATCCGGCGCCCCGCGAGGATCACCTGCGGGTGATAGCCGAGCATCTCGGCCTTGCGGGTCAGGTAGTACGGGTCGACGCCGATGCAGTGACCGCCGACGAGCCCCGGACGGAAGGGCAGGAAGTTCCACTTCGTGCCGGCCGCCTTGAGCACCTCGGCGGTGTCGATGCCGACACGCTTGAAGATGATCGCCAGTTCGTTCATCAGCGCGATGTTCAGGTCACGCTGGGTGTTCTCGATGACCTTCGCGGCCTCGGCCACCTTGATGCTGCTCGCCCGGTGGACACCCGCGGTCACGACCGCCTCGTACAGCGCGGCCACGCGATCGAGGGTCCGCTCGCAGTCGCCGGCCACGACCTTCACGATGCGCGTCAGGGTGTGCTCGCGGTCACCCGGATTGATGCGCTCCGGGGAGTAGCCGACGAAGAAGTCCTTCATCCAGCGGCCGCCGCCCGACTCCTCGAGCACCGGCACGCAGACCTCCTCGGTCGCGCCGGGGTAGACCGTCGATTCGTAGATCACGATCGCGCCGGGCTTGAGGTTGGCGCCGACGAAGCGGCTGGCCGAGATCAGCGGGCCGAAGTCGGGCTGGTGCGCATCGTCGACCGGCGTGGGCACGGCGACGACGATGCAGTCCGCCTCGCGCAGCGCGCTCGGGTCGGTGGTCACGGTCAGGCGACGGGCGGCGGCGAACTGCTCGGCCGTCACCTCACCGGTCGTGTCGACACCGGCGGCGATGCGCTTGACCTTCTCGGCCGACAGGTCGAAGCCGATGGTGTCGAAGACGCGGCCGAACTCGATGGCCAGCGGCAGGCCGACATAGCCCAGGCCGATCACGGCGACAGTGGTCATGATCCGGAATACTCAAGAAGTGGCACCGGCGAAGGATACGGTCGCCGATGGACGCGGTCAGCGCCGGACGCCTGCCGGTGCCCTGGCGCGTTGCGGACCCCGACGAACGGCACGCCACGGGCCGGATGCGCGGGTTGCGCGGACGGTGCCTGCAGCGCCCGATGCGTCGGACACCGGGAGGATCGCACGCGTTCCGGTCAGCGGCGGCGGCATTCGATCACACCTTCGACGTCGCGGACGGCGACGAGAGTGCGTTCGAGCAGCGGGATCGCCGGTACCTCGACGGTGAACTGCATCTGCGCGACCCCGGTACGGCTCAGGGTCTGGACGGCCACGACATTCAGCCGGTCGCGGGCGAACACGTCGGAGACGTCGCGCAGCAGCCCCTGCCGATCTCGGGCGCGCAGCACCACGTCGACCGGATACGCGGCGCGCGGCGCCGACCCCTTGTTCGACGGATCCGGCTTGTCCCAGTCGCCCCAGGACGTCTCGAGCACCCGCTCGGGTGCGCGTCGGGCCATGTCGGCGAAGCTGCGGCAGCC
>CAIUGQ010000070.1 GCA_903898725.1 uncultured Burkholderiales bacterium
CGGCGCCCGATGAGCGGCCCGGGGCTTGGCACGAACCGGGCGGCGAGGCGTCGAGGTCCGCGTCGCGGGACGACCGATTCGATGCCGATGCCGTCGAGCCGCAGCGGGGCGGGCACGACGCGCCGGACGACGACGACGACGACCGCAGGCCGCGGCACGAGCCGCCCGTCGCAGCAGGCTCGGATGCAGCGGCCGATCGCGAGGCGAGGGATGCGACGCGGGACGCGGCGAGGGACCCGGCAAGCGCCCGGTCGCGCTCGCAGCCGCCCGACGCGGATACCGCGAACGGGCCGATCCTCGACCCGCGTCTCGACTGCATCGTCGTCTTCGGGCTCGGTGCACCCGTGGCCCCCGAGCGCCTGCTGGCCGCAGCCTCGACGCTGCGGCGGGCCGGCTCCAAGCCCATCGCGGTCGAGGCCGACGACGGCAGCGGCCGCTGGACCGTGCCCCATGCGTCGCTTTCGGCCGTGCGCCGCGTGCGTGCGGGCGTGCTGCTGGCCAACCGCCACGGCCCGCTCAATGCGATGGAGTTCTCGGAGTTCGGCACTGCGATGCAGGCGCTAGGCCGGGCCATCGGCGCGGGCGGGGCGATCGTCCCCGACATGGCGCCGGTGCTCGACCACGCCCGCCAGCTCGATGAGGCCTGCGCCCAGTTCGACGCCGTGCTGGGGCTGAACGTCGAGACGCCGACCGCGCTGTCGCCCGGAGAGCTCGCGGCGCTCGCCGTCGGCCTCGGCCTGCACGAGCGCGGCAACAACCGGTTCACCGAGATCGGCGACGGCGGCGAGGCCCTGTATTCGCTGGCGCTCGGCGAGCGTGCCGAACAGCTCACCCTGCTGCTCGACGTGCCGCGTGCGCCCGAGGACGCCGAACCCTGGGCCCGGATGGTTCAGGCCGCGCAGCTGTGTGCCGAGCGCACGGGCGGGCGGGTCGTCGACGACGCCGGCCAGCCGATGACCGATGCCGCGGCGGCGGGGGTCGCCCGGCAGCTCGCGGTCCGCTATCGCTCGCTCGAGGACGCCGGACTCGACGCCGGATCGCCCGCGGCGCTGCGGGTCTTCAACTGAGCGAGGGTCCGGTGGCGCCCGAGCTCGACGAGACGGCGGCGCGGGCCCGGATCGCGTGGTTGCGCGCCGAGCTCGAGCGCCACAACCACGCCTACTACGTGCTCGACGCGCCGACGGTGCCCGACGCGGCCTACGACGGCCTCTTCGTCGAGCTCCAGCAGCTCGAGGCGGCGCACCCGGCGCTCGTCACGACCGACTCGCCCACCCGCCGGGTCGGGGGGGCGCTGGCCGCGGGCTTCGGCCAGGTCCGGCACGCGCTGCCGATGCTGTCGCTGCAGAACGCGTTCGCCGACGAGGACGTGCAGGGCTTCGACCGGCGGGTGCGCGAGGCCCTGGATACAAGCGGGATCGATGTCACCGGCCTGCGCTACTGCGCTGAACTCAAGTTCGACGGGCTCGCCATCAGCCTGCGCTACGAGGCCGGTGTCTTCGTGCAGGGCGCGACCCGCGGTGACGGCGCCGTCGGCGAGGACGTGACGGCGAACCTGCGGACCGTCCGTGCCATCCCCCTGCGGCTGCGGGGCCCGGTGCCCGATCGGCTGGAGGTGCGCGGCGAGGTGCTGATGTTCCGTCGCGACTTCGAGCGGATGAACGACGCGCAGCGCGCCCGTGGCGACAAGCCCTTCGTCAATCCGCGCAATGCCGCGGCCGGCAGCCTGCGGCAGCTCGATCCCGCGCTGACCGCACAGCGGCCGCTGCGATTCTTCGCCTACGGCCTGGGTGAGGTGTCGGCGCAGGCCGCCGTGCCCGACTCGCACGCGGCGCTGCTCGACTGGTTCGCGGCCCTCGGGCTGCCGGTCGGGCCGCATCGGCGCACGGTGGCCGACGTCGAAGGTCTGCTCGACTTCTACCGCGAGGTCGGTGCCCGGCGGCCGACGCTGCCCTACGACATCGACGGCGTCGTCTACAAGGTCGACCAGCGTGCCTGGCACGAGACGATCGGTTACGTCGCCCGTGCGCCGCGCTTCGCGCTCGCCCACAAGTTCCCGGCGGAAGAGGCGCTCACCGAACTCCTCGACATCGACATCCAGGTCGGCCGGACCGGGGTGCTGACCCCAGTCGCCCGGCTCAGGCCGGTCTTCGTCGGCGGCGTGACCGTCACGAACGCGACGCTGCACAACGAGGACGAGCTCGTCCGCAAGGACCTGTTCATCGGCGACACGGTCGTCGTGCGCCGGGCCGGCGACGTGATTCCCGAGGTCGTCCGGGCCGTGGCCGAGCAGCGTCCGACCGATGCGCGCCGGTTCACGATGCCCTCGCACTGCCCCGTCTGCGGCTCGACGGCCGTCCGCGAGGAGGGCGAGGTCGCCTGGCGCTGTGTCGGCGGCCTCTACTGCAAGGCGCAGCGCAAGCAGGCGCTGCTGCACTTCGCCCAGCGCCGGGCGATGGACATCGACGGGCTCGGCGAGAAGATCGTCGAGCAGCTGGTCGAGCGCGACCTCGTCCAGACGCCTGCCGATCTCTACCGCCTCGAGGAGGGCACCCTCGCCGGGCTCGATCGGATGGGCGGGAAATCGGCCGCCAACCTGGTCGTCGCGATCGCGGCGTCCCGGGAAGTCGCGCTCGAGCGCTTCCTGTTCGCGCTCGGCATCCGCCACGTCGGCGAAGAGGTGGCGCGGATCCTCGCGGCCGAGTTCGGTGGCGTCCAGGAGACGCTCGATGCCGACTGGGACGCGCTGATCGAGGCGAAGGCCGTTGTCCAGAAGGCCAACGCGCGCGCAAGGCCGAAGGGCGAGCCCCTGCAGCCGGTGCCGCTGGAGGGGGTCGGCCCCGAGATCATGCGGTCCATCCAGGCATTCGCGGCCGAACCCCACAACCGCGAGGTGATCGCGGGCCTGCAGGCGGCCGGCGTCGCACCGGTGGCGCCGCCGCGCCGGCGCAACGGGCAGGATGCCTCCGAGGGGGTCGGCACCCGCCATGTGTCGGTCGCCGGAGCCGCAGGCGCACTCGACGGTCGCATCATCGTCGTGACGGGGACGCTTCCCGGGATGGCTCGGGACGAGGCCGAGACGCTGATCCGCCAGCATGGCGGCAGCGCCACCGGCTCGGTCTCGAAACGGACCAGCTTCGTGCTGTCGGGTGAAAACCCGGGCAGCAAAATTGCCAAGGCTTACGAACTGGGCATTCCGGTGCTCGACCTCGAACAATTCCTCAGCATGATCGGACGAGATGGCCAAGAAAATTCGTAAGGCAGTGTTCCCGGTCGCCGGGCTCGGCACGCGCTTCCTCCCCGCGACCAAGGCGTCGCCGAAGGAGATGCTGCCGGTCGTCGACAAGCCGCTGATCCAGTACGCGGTGGAAGAGGCCGCGGCCGCCGGGATCACCGAGATGATCTTCATCACCGGGCGCGGCAAGCGGAGCATCGAGGACCATTTCGACAAGGCCTACGAGCTCGAGGCCGAGCTCACGGCACGCGGCAAGACCGCGCTGCTCGAGGCCGTCAAGGACGCCGTCCCCAAGGGCATCAACTGCGTGTACATCCGGCAGGCCGAGCCGCTGGGCCTCGGTCACGCGGTGCTCTGCGCCCGTTCGGTCGTGGGCGACGAGCCGTTCGCGGTGCTGCTTGCCGACGACCTGATGCAGGCGGCCGAGAACGGCACGCCCGTGCTCGCGCAGATGGTCGAGGAGTACTCGAAGCACCACTCGAGCGTGCTGGCGGTGCAGGAAGTCTCCCGCGAGGAGACCTC
>CAIUGQ010000071.1 GCA_903898725.1 uncultured Burkholderiales bacterium
CGTGCTTCTCGCGCTCTCGGGCGGGGTGACCGTCGTCAGCGCCCTGCGCGACCGCACGCCGCTGCCGCACGAGGCGATCCGTGCGGTCGACCCGGTCCGTCACCCGACCGTTCCCTGCGACGAGGGCGGGGCGGCCGCAGGCCCCGCTCGCGTGATCCTCGTGCTCGGCCAGTCCAACGCGGCGAGCCATGCGGCACCGATCCCGCCGCCGGCGACCGGCGGCACCACCCTGCGGGTCTTCGCCGAGGGACGCTGCGTCGAGTCGGGCGACCCGCTGCCCGGCACCACCGGCAGCGGCTCGAGCCTGTGGACCGCGGTGCAGGAGGAGGCCATTGCGGCCGACCCGTCGGCGCGCCTGATCTGGGCGCCGCTGGCCGTCGGTGCCACCGCGATCTCACGCTGGGTCGGCACGGACCCGGTGAACGACCGACTGATCGCGCATCTGCGGGGCCTGCGCGAGGCCGGCCTGCGGATCGATCGCGTCGTCTGGCAGCAGGGCGAGAGCGATGCGCGCGACGGCACCGACGCTGCGGTCTACCTGCGGGCGCTGCACACGCTGCGGGCGCGCCTCGACGCGCACGGCGTGACGGCACCGATGCATGTCGCGCGCTCGACGTACTGCCGACGGGCCGGCACCGGTTCGATCGGCCGGGCGCTGACCCGACACGAGGCCTCGCTCGCGGCGGCGCGCATCCTGCCGGGGGCCGATACCGACACGCTGCTCGGGGCCACGAACCGGCGAGATGACTGCCACTTCACCGACGAGGGCCGACGCCGCGCCGCACGGCTCTGGCACGAAGTGCTTCTCGCGCCGCCCCGGCCGGTGGCCGCAGCCGGACGCTGACCGCCGGCGGCCCCCGGTCCGGGTGGCGCCGCCTCAGCCCAGCGTCACCACGATCTTGCCGAAGTGCCGGTTCGCGGCCATCGTCGCGAACGCGTCGCCGAGCCGCTCGAAGGGGAACAGCGCCGAGACCGGCAGCGAGAGGGTTCCGTCTGCAACCGCCGGTTCGAGATCGGCCCACATGCGGCGCGAGAGTTCCCGAACCTCGTCGACGTTGCGGGTGCGGAAGGTGACGCCGATGTACTCGATCCGCTTGAGCGCGTGCAGATCGAAGTCGATCTGGCCGCTCATGCCGGCGAGTCGGCCGACGTTGACGATGCGCCCGCGGATCGCCGCGGCCGCGAGGCTGCCCGCGACGGTCGGGCCGGCGAGCTGGTCGATGACGAGGTCCACGCCCCGGCCGCCGGTCGCCTCGCGCACGCGCTCGGGCCAGTCCGGCATCGAGGTGTCGATCGCGAGGTCCGCACCGAAGGCCGCCAGCCCCGCGCGGCGCGTCGGGTCGGTGGAGCTGCCGATCACCTGCGCGGCGCCCAGGTGCCGTGCGATGCGCAGGGCCATCAGACCGACGCCCGACGAGGCGCCCAGCACCAGCACCGATTCGCCGGCCCGCAGCCGTCCGTTGACCGCCACCGCGTCATGCATCGTCATCAGCGCGACCGGGCGTGCCGCGGCCTGCTCGAAGCCGATGCCGGCCGGGATCGGCAGCACGCGGCCGCGGTCGGCCCGCGCGTACTCGGCGAACGCGGCGCCGCCGAAGCCCATCACGCGATCGCCGGGCGCACGTCCGGTGACCCCGGCACCGACCGCCACCACCTCGCCCGCCCACTCCATGCCGAGCACGGTACCCGTGCCGCCTGCGCTGCCGTGCATCCGCCCGGCCAGCACACCGAGGTCGGCCCGGTTGAGCGCGGCGGCGCGCACGCGCACCAGCACCTCGTCGGGACCGGGGACCGGACGCGCAATCTCGGCGAACTCCAGGCCGGCATCGCCGCGCAGGGCGGCCTTCATCGTGGGGGTCATGGCAAGGCGGGCACCGGGCCCAGGGGCGGGAAAGCGTGCAGTCTACGCAGCGCCATGCCGGCACGCAGCCGGGCGTGTCGGAGACCGCCTCCCCGGGCGCTAGAGGCGCGTGATCTTGGTGACGTCGCCCTGCTTGCGGACCTGCCGGAACACCTGGGCGAGGTGCGAGCGGCCCCGCACCTGCAGCGTGAATCGGATCGTCGCCACGCGGTCGGGCTCCTCGTCCATCGTCACGTTGACGATGTTCGCCTCGGACGCCGCGATCTCGGCGGCCACGCGTCCGAGTGCGCCCCGGTCGTCGCGGATCTGCACCTCGACGACCGTGCGGAACTGGCCGCGGATGTCCTCGCCCCATTCCACGTCGAGCCAGCGTTCGGCGTCCTTCTGACGCGCGCGGCCGGCCGACTCGCACTCGCTGCGGTGCACGACCAGCCCGTGGCCGCCGCGCATGTGACCGATCACCGAATCACCGGGCAGCGGCAGGCAGCAGGCCGAGCACTGCACCGCCATGCCTTCGGTGCCGTGGATCACGATCGGCAGCGGGCGCGGCGCGAACGCGGCCGCCGCCGGCCGCGCACTCATCTCGAGGGCGATCGCGCGGGCGACCACCGGGGCCAGCCGGCGCCCGAGGCCGACGTCGGCGTACAGCTCGTCGAGCGACTTGGCCCCGGCATCGCGCGCGAGCTTCTCGAGCAGCGGCGGCTCCAGGCTGCCCGCATCGATGCGCAGCGCCGCGAGCGACTGCTCGAGCAGCCGGCGCCCGAGGTCGACCGACTCCTCGAACTTCATCGTCCTGAGGAAATGGCGGATCTCGGAGCGCGCCTTGCCGGTCCGCACGAACCCCAGCCAGGCCGGATTCGCGCGGGACTCGGGGTCGGTGACCACCTCGATCACGTCGCCGTTCTGCAGTTCGGTGCGCAGCGGCACCGGCGAGCCGTTGACCGTGGCGGCGACACACTGGTTGCCGACGTCGGTGTGCACGCTGTAGGCGAAGTCGATCGTCGTGGCCCCGCGGGGCAGGGCACGGATCTGCCCCTTCGGCGTGAAGACGTAGACCGCATCGGGGAACAGGTCGACCTTCACATGCTCGATGAACTCGAGCGAGTCGCCGGTCTGGTGCTGGATGTCGAGCAGCGACTTCAGCCACTGGTGCGTGCGCTTCTGGAGGTCGGTGAACGACTCCATGTCGGCCTTGTAGAGCCAGTGCGCGGCAACCCCCGACTCCGCGAGCCGGTGCATCTCGTTCGTGCGGATCTGGAACTCGACCGGCGTGCCGTAGGGCCCGACCACCGTGGTGTGCAGCGACTGGTAGCCGTTGACCTTCGGGATCGCGATGTAGTCCTTGAAGCGGCCGGGAATCGGCTTGAAGGTCTGGTGCAGCGCGCCCAGCGCGAGGTAGCACGAGGGCAGGCTGTCGACGACCAGTCGGATGCCGAAGACGTCCATCACCTGCGAGAACGACAGGTGCTTGTCGTGCATCTTCCGGTAGATGGCCCACAGCGCCTTCTCGCGCGCACGCAGCTCGGCCTGCACGCCCATGCCCGGCAGGGCCTTCTGGACCGAGTCGATGATCCGCCCGAGGCCTTCGCGCCGCATGCCGCGCGCCGCGGTGACCGCCTTCTGCAGCGTGCGGTAGCGAAACGGATGGGTGAAGCGGAACGACAGGTCGAGGAGCTCGCGATAGAGCTCGTTCAGCCCGAGGCGGTTGGCGATCGGTGCGTAGATGTCGAGCGTCTCGGCCGCGACCCGCCGCTGCTTGGTCCGTTCGACCGCGCCGAGCGTGCGCATGTTGTGCAGCCGGTCGGCGAGCTTGATCAGGATGACGCGCACGTCGCGCGCCATCGCCAGCAGCATCTTGCGGAAGCTCTCGGCCTGGGCCTGCTCGCGGCTGGCGAACTCGACCTTGTCGAGCTTGGACAGTCCGTCGACAAGCTCCGCGACCTGCGTGCCGAAGCGCTCGACCATCTGCTGCTTCGTGACGTCGGTGTCCTCCATCACGTCGTGCAGCAGTGCCGCCATCAGCGCATCGGCGTCGAGGCGCCAGCCGACGCAGATCTCGGCGACGGCGATCGGATGCGAGATGTACGGCTCTCCGCTGGTGCGGAACTGCCCGAGGTGCGAGCTGTCCGAGAAGCGGTAGGCCTCGCGCACGCGCTTGAGGTCGTCTTCGCCGAGGTAGTTCGACGCGAGCTTCGTGAGGTGGGCGAGCGAGACGACACGGCGTTCGTCGGCGGGTGCCGCGAAGCCTTCTCCGACCGAGGCGGGCGGGTCGGACAGGTGGGGCGGGGCGGACCGTGCGGACCGGCCCCGGGGCCCGGTGGCGGCGATCGAACCGTCGTGTTTCATCGGTTCGTGCGCGCGGCGGGGCGTGTCAGGTGGGCACGCGCCGCAGCATCTCCTTGCCGACCTTCCCGGTGGCGATCTCGCGCAGCGCGGTCACCGTCGGCTTGTCCTTGCTGTCGACCTTGGGCGAGTGCCCCTGGGCCAGCATGCGCGCCCGGTAGGTCGCGGCGAGCGTGAGCTCGAACCGGTTGGGAATCTGCTTCAGGCAGTCTTCGACGGTGATGCGGGCCATGGCGTGTCCTGGAGGGTGATCGGTCGATGCGCCCGCGCGGCCGGGGTCAGTCCGGCGCGCGCGTCATGCCGAGTTCGGCGAACAGCTCGGGGTGGCGGCACTGCTGCTGCACGAAACGGCAACGTGCGGCGTCCGCGATCCCGACCAGCGCCTGGCATGCCAGCGCAAACTCTTGATTGATAATAACATATTGACACTCGCCCGCATGCTCAAGCTCGCTTCGGGCCGCTCGGAGGCGCTTCTCGATCACCTCGGGTGCATCCTGGCCCCGGGCGGTCAGCCGCTCCCTCAGCACCTCGAGCGACGGCGGGGCGATGAAGACCGAGACGGCGTCGGGGAACAGCCGGCGCACCTGGGCCGCGCCCTGCCAGTCGATCTCCAGCACGATGTCCACGCCCGCCGCCATCTGCTCGGCGATCCAGGTCCGCGACGTCGCGTAGTGGTTGCCGTGCACCAGCGCCCACTCCAGGAACTCGCCCTGGCCGCGACGCTGCTCGAACTCGGCGAGCGACACGAAGCGGTAGTCGACGCCGTCGCGCTCGCCCGGCCGGGGGGCCCGCGTCGTGTACGACACCGACAGTCGCAGGCCATCGCGCACCCCGAGCAGGTGCCGGACGAGGGATGTCTTCCCGGCGCCCGAGGGGGCGACGACGATCAGGAGGCTGCCTTGCAGGGCCTTGGCGGACATCGGGCGGGATCGAGGCGATAGGGAGCGCGGGGCGGCGCCATTCTCTCAGGTTTGGGCAGGGGCCGCGCCGTCGGCCCCGTCGCGCCGCCGCTATTCCAGGTTCTGCACCTGCTCGCGCACCTGCTCGATCAGCAGCTTGAGCTCGACCGCGGCCTGCGTGACCTCCAGCCCCGCGGCCTTGGAACCGAGCGTGTTCGCCTCCCGGTTGAGCTCCTGCATCAGGAAGTCGAGGCGCTTGCCGACCTGACCGCCGCCCTCGACGATGCGCGCGAGTTCGGCGATGTGGATCTCGAGCCGCGCCAGTTCCTCGGCGACGTCGACCCGCATCCCGTAGACCGACACTTCCTGGCGGATCCGCGCCATCGCTTCGTCGAGCGGGACCGCGGTGCCGGCCAGCGCGCCGGTGGCCGCCTCGCGAAGCCGGTCCGTCAGGCGCTGGCCGAACTCGGCGACCAGCTCGGGCGCCCGCGGCCGCAGCGCCACCACGATGGCGGTCATCGCGCCGGCCCGGTCGCGGATCACCTCGCCCAGACGTGCCCCTTCGCGGGCCCGGCTGGCGAGCAGTTCGTCGATCGCCGACCCGAAGAGCGGCCGGAACGCTCCGACCCACTGCGCGGGATCGGGCTGCGGGTCGTCGACCACGCCGGGAAAGCGCAGGCAGTCGGCGACGCTCAAGGGGGCCGCGCCCGGCATCCGGGCGAGCACCGCCTGCTGCGCGAGCTCGAGGGCCTCGAGCGCGCCCGGGCGCAGCACCACCTCGGGCCGCTGGGCCGCCTTGTGCTGGACGGAGGCGCGGCAGTCGATCTTGCCGCGCGTCACGCGGGCCTGGATCGCCTCGCGCAGCGGGTGCTCGAGCGCACGCAGTTCGTCGGGCAGACGGAAGGCGATGTCCAGGTAGCGCGAATTGACCGACCTTAGCTCGACGCCCAGCCGTCCGAGCTCGTGATCCCGCGTGACGCTGCCGAAGCCGGTCATGCTGTGGACGCCGGCGACCTTCGAGTTCATTACAATCGTTCCTTCATGGCCAATCAGACCAACGCCCCGCTGCCCGAAGGCCTCGAAGTCGGCGGCTACCGGATTGTAAGGAAGATCGCCAGCGGGGGTTTCTCGATCGTCTACCTCGCCGACGATCCCGACGGCCAGCCCGTGGCATTGAAGGAATACCTGCCGAGCTCGCTGGTCCGCCGCGGCCCGGGCGAGCTCGTGCCCTCGGTGGCCAACGAGAACCAGAACACCTACCGGAACGGCCTGAAGTGCTTCTTCGAGGAGGGCCGGGCGCTCGCGCGCGTGCTGCATCCGAACGTGGTGCGGGTGCTGAACTTCTTCCGGGCCAACGACACCGTCTACATGGTGATGGCCTACGAGCGGGGGCGCAGCCTGCAGGAGCTGATCATGCGCTACCGCGGCAAGCCCGGCCGCGAGGTCGTGCCCGAACGGCACATCCGCAGGATCTTCTCGCAAGTGATGAACGGCCTGCGCGAGGTGCATGCGAACCGGCTGCTGCACCTCGATCTCAAGCCCGCCAACGTCTACCTGCGGCAGGACGGCTCGCCGATGCTGCTGGACTTCGGCGCCGCCCGCCAGACGCTGACGATCGACGCACCGAAGCTGTTCCCGATGTACACACCGGGCTTCGCCGGTCCTGAGCTCTACCGTCGCAACCAGCAGCTCGGTCCCTGGACCGACATCTACGGTCTGGGGGCGACCATGTATGCCTGCATGATCGGCGCGCCCCCGCAGCCCGCCGATCAGCGCGGCCTGCACGACAAGGTCGATGCGGCGCTCGCGCAGGCGCTCAAGCTCTACTCGCAGCAGCTCGTCGACATCGTGCACTGGTGCCTCAAGCAGAACCCGCTCGAGCGGCCGCAGAGCGTCTTCGTCCTGCAGCGCGCGCTGCGCGAGCCCGCCCACGATGCGCCGGTGACCACGCCGGTCCAGGCCGCGGGCTTCGCCCGCTGGATCGACGGGCTCGCCGGGCGCCGCCGACGCGCGATCCGCCAGGACTCGACCCTGATGTGGCCGACGCAGAAGGCGTCCTGAGCGCAGGGCCGGCCATGCGATTCACGATCTTCCAGGACACGGCCATCGGGGCCCGTGCGGTCAACCAGGACCGGATGGGCTACTGCTTCTCGCGCGCCTCGCTGCTGATGCTGGTCGCCGACGGCATGGGCGGCCACGTGCGCGGCGAGGTCGCCGCCCAGCTCACGCTCCAGGCCTGCGCCGCGGCCTTCCAGCGCGAGGCACAGCCGCGGATCGCCGACCCCGCGGCCTTCCTCGATGCGGCGCTGCGCGCCGCCCACCGCGACCTGCTGCGCTACCAGACGCAGCACAGCCTGCCCGAGGCGCCGCGCACGACGGTGGTCGCCTGCATCGTCCAGGACGACGCCGCATGGTGGGCCCACGCCGGCGACTCGCGGCTCTACTGGCTGCGCGACGGTCGCATCCTGTCGCGCACGCGGGACCACTCGAAGGTGCAGTCGATGGTGTCGCTCGGCCTGATCAGCGCCGCCGAGCAGGAGAACCATCCGGAGCGCAACAAGGTGCTGAACTGCCTGGGCTCGCCCTACGAGCCGACGGTGGAGATCACCACGCGCGCGAAGCTGCAGCGCGGCGACACGCTGGTGCTGTGCTCCGACGGCTTCTGGACCGGCATTCCCGAGGACGGCTTCGCCGCGGCGTTCACGAACGGCCCGGTCGCGCTCACCGTGCCGGCGCTGGTCAAGCGCGCGGTCGATCACAACGGCCGCATCGCCGACAACACCACCGTGGTCGCGCTTACCTGGGAGAGCAGCGAATCGGTCGAGGACGTGCCGACGCTGTCCTCGCTCGACCTGCCCGACGGCGCGGTCACCACCACCATCTCGTTCAGCCAGATCGAGGACGGCGCGCCCGAGGCGGCGCTGTCCGACGAAGACATCGAACGCCAGATCGCAGAGATCCAGAAGGCGATCCAACGCTCCGGCGAGAGCACCCCAGGAGGCGACGCTTGACCCATACCCCCGAGTCCTTCGCGCGGCCCAGCGGCCGCGCCCCGGACGCGCTTCGCACCGTGCGCATCACGCGCGGCTTCACCCGTCATGCCGAGGGCTCGGTCCTCGTCGAGTTCGGCGACACCCGCGTGCTGTGCACCGCGAGCGTCGAGGACAAGGTGCCGCCGTTCCTGCGCGGCAAGGGGCAGGGCTGGCTCACCGCCGAGTACGGGATGCTGCCGCGCGCGACGCACACCCGCAGCGATCGCGAGGCCGCGCGCGGCAAGCAGTCGGGGCGGACCCAGGAGATCCAGCGCCTGATCGGGCGCAGCCTGCGGGCGGTCGTCGACCTCGGTCGTCTGGGCGAGCGCACGATCCAGATCGACTGCGACGTGCTGCAGGCCGACGGCGGCACGCGCACCGCGGCGATCACCGGTGCCTGGGTCGCGGTGCACGATGCGATCGAATGGCTGCGCGGGCGCGGCGTGCTGACGGACACGCCGCTGCTCGACTCGGTCGCCGCGGTCTCGGTCGGACTGTGGAAGGGCCAGGCGGTGCTCGACCTCGACTATGACGAGGACTCCTCCTGCGATACCGACATGAACGTCGTCATCACCGGTTCGGGCGGCATCGTCGAGGTGCAGGGCACGGCCGAAGGCCGGCCGTTCTCGCGGGCCCAGGTCGATGCGCTCCTCGACCTCGCCGCCAGCGGCATCGGCCGCCTCGCGATCGCCCAGCGCCAGGCGATCGGCTCCATCGCCTGACGACGATGGCCACGACGCTGTCCCGGGTGGTGCTGGCGTCGGGCAATGCCGGCAAGCTGCGCGAGCTGCGCGCACTGCTCGAGCCGACCGGCATCGAGGTCGTCGCGCAGGGCGCGCTCGGTGTCGGCGACGCCGAGGAGCCGCACCTCACCTTCGTCGAGAACGCGCTGGCGAAGGCGCGCCATGCGAGTGCCGCCACCGGCCTGCCCGCGATCGCCGACGACTCCGGGGTCTGCGCGACGGCGCTCGGCGGCGCCCCGGGCGTGCGCTCGGCGCGCTTCGCGGCGGACCTCGACGGAGCGCCGCGGTCGGATGCCGCCAACAACACACGTCTCGTGCGCGAGCTCGCCTTGCACGATGACCGCTCGGCCTGCTACTACTGTGCGCTCGTGCTGGTGAGGCGCGCCGACGATCCGCAGCCGCTGATCGCCGACGGACTGTGGCACGGCGAGATCGTCGGGGCGGCCCGCGGCGAGGGCGGCTTCGGCTACGACCCGCATTTCCTGCTGCCCGAGCTCGGTCGCACCGCCGCCGAGCTCGACGCCGCCACCAAGAACCGCGTCAGCCACCGTGCGCTGGCGATGCGCGAACTGCTCGCCAAGCTGACGCACGCGCGGCTGCTGCCGGCCGTGCCGGCCGGCTGACGGACGCGGACGGCGGCCGTCGGCATGTCCATCGCGATCGTCCCGGCGGCCTCGCTGTCCCGCCGCCCGAGCGGGCTCGTGCAGTCCCCGCCGCTGTCGGTCTACGTGCACCTGCCGTGGTGCCTGCGCAAGTGCCCGTACTGCGACTTCAATTCCCACGAGGCCGATGGCGAGGTCCCCGAAGGCCGGTACCTCGATGCGCTGCGCGCCGATCTCGAGGCCAGCGTCCCGCAGGTCTGGGGCCGCTCGGTGCAGACGGTGTTCATCGGTGGCGGCACGCCGAGCCTGTTCGCGCCCGAGTCGATCGACCGACTGGTGACGGACCTGCGCACCCACCTGAAGCTCGCGCCCGACGCCGAGGTCACCCTCGAGGCGAACCCGGGCACCTTCGAGCGCGAGAAGTTCCGGGCGTTCCGCGATGCTGGGGTCACGCGGCTGTCCGTCGGCATCCAGAGCTTCGACGCCGAGGCGCTGCGGCGCATCGGCCGCGTCCACAACCGGACGCAGGCGCTCGCCGCCGCGCAGGCTGCCGCCGAGCACTATCCGACCTTCAACCTCGACCTGATGTACGGGCTGCCCGGCCAGGACCTCGATGCCCTGCGGGCCGACCTCGCGCAGGCGCTCGCCTTCGCGCCCCCGCACCTGTCGTACTACAACCTGACCCTCGAGCCGAACACCTTGTTCGCCAGCCGTCCGCCCGAGGGCCTGCCGGACGACGACACCGTCGCCGACATGCAGCAGGCCATCGAGGACGGCACCGCCGCGGGCGGACTCGCCCATTACGAGGTGTCGGCCTATGCCCGGCCCGGTCACCGTGCGCGCCACAACCTGAACTACTGGACCTTCGGCGACTACCTCGGGCTCGGCGCCGGTGCCCACGGCAAGCTGTCGTTCCACGATCGCATCGAGCGGACCGCGCGCCTGCGCCACCCCAGGCGCTACATGGAGGCCGCGCTCGCCGGCGACGCGGTCGAGACCCGGCGCTCGCTCGACGCCGACGAACTGCCCTTCGAGTTCATGCTGAACGCCCTGCGGCTGGTCGACGGGGTGCCGACGGCGAGTTTCGCCGAGCGCACCGGCCAGCCGCTGTCCGCGATCGCCCGGCCGCTGGCACGGGCCGCCGAACGCGGCCTGATCGCCCCCGACCCCTCGACCATCCGGCCGACCGCCCTCGGGCTGCGTTTCCTGAACGACCTCCAGCAGATGTTCCTGGCCTGACCGGCGAGGCCCCGGGGCCACCGGCAGCGCGGCAGACGGTCGGGGCGGGCGCCCCGATATGGGGCGTTTTGCGGTATCGTGCACCGCCCCGAAGCGCCCGGTCTCGGTGCGTCGCGGCGAGATCCGGCGCGTCCCGCCTGCAGAGCGGCAGCGCGACCCCCGCTCGGGCGGTCGGTTGCGGCCGGCGAATGGCACGGTTCCTGCTAAATTGCCGGGCCGAGAGAAAACTCTGACAATCGCGGGTCTTTTCCTCGCTTCATCACAACGACCCCCTTCGCACACCCCCAGGAGAAAGCACCGATGGCATCTGCCAAGGACGTCATGAAGAAAGTCGCGGACAACGAAGTCAAGTTCGTTGATTTCCGCTTCACGGATACCAAGGGCAAAGAGCAGCACGTCACGGTGCCGATCTCGCATTTCGACGAAGACAAGTTCGTGTCCGGGCATGCCTTCGACGGTTCCTCCATCGCCGGCTGGAAGGGCATCGAGGCCTCCGACATGCTGCTGATGCCGGATCCGGCGACGGCCAACATCGACCCGTTCCGGGAAGAGCCGACGCTGATCCTCACCTGCGACGTCGTCGAGCCGTCCGACGGCAAGGGCTACGACCGCGATCCGCGCTCGCTGGCCAAGCGCGCCGAGGCGTACCTGAAGTCCACCGGCCTGGGCGACACCGCCTACTTCGGTCCGGAGCCCGAGTTCTTCATCTTCGACTCGGTCACCTGGTCCGTCGACATGTCGGGCTGCTCGGTCAAGATCGACTCGGAGGAAGCCTCCTGGTCGACCGGCAAGCATTTCGAGGGCGGCAACCTGGCGCACCGTCCGGCGGTCAAGGGCGGGTACTTCCCGGTCCCGCCGGTCGATTCGTTCCAGGACATGCGCTCGGAGATGTGCCTGATCCTCGAGCAGATGGGCGTGCCCGTCGAGGTGCACCACCACGAGGTGGCGGGCGCCGGCCAGAACGAGATCGGCACCCGGTTCTCGACGCTCGTGCAGCGCGCCGACTGGACGCAGCTGCTCAAGTACGTCGTCATGAACGTCGCACACAGCTACGGCAAGACCGCGACCTTCATGCCGAAGCCGGTCGTCGGTGACAACGGCTCGGGCATGCACGTGCACCAGTCGATCTGGAAGGACGGCGCCAACCTGTTCGCCGGCGACAAGTACGCCGGCCTGTCGGACTTCGCGCTCTACTCCCTCGGCGGGATCATCAAGCACGCCCGTGCGCTGACCGCGATCACCAACCCGGGCACCAACTCGTACACGCGACTGGTCCCGGGCTACGAGGCCCCGGTCAAGCTCGCCTACTCGGCGCGCAACC
>CAIUGQ010000072.1 GCA_903898725.1 uncultured Burkholderiales bacterium
CACCGCACGGTCGCGCACGATCTCGGCATAGCGGCGTGCATTGGCCGCCGACGGCGTGCCGCTGGCCAGCGCGTTGAGGTAGGACAGTCCGCCGGCCTCCTCGAGCTTGCCGGTGGAGCGCAGCGCATCCTGCAGCGTGAGCACGTCGGCCGGCTGGTTGCGCTCGAGGAGCTTTGCGAGGTGCTGCCAGATCAGCCGATGGTCGTGGCGATAGAAGTCCTCCTCGCGCAGCACGTCGCCGATCTTCTCCCAGGCGGCATTGTCGAGCAGCACGCCGCCGAGCACCGACTGCTCGGCCTCGATGGAATGCGGTGGCACGCGCAGCGCGGCGACCTCGCGGTCGCTGGACTGGGAACCGGGGAGCGGGGTCGGAAGGGCGGACATGGACCGATGGTACTCGCGGGGACCGGGGGCAGAAAGGCGCGGCCGGAAATAGACAAGGGGCCCTCGCGGGCCCCTTGCAGCGCTGCAGCACGGGGCGTCGCCCCGTGCGTGCGGATCAGACCTCGGGGCTGACCGTGACCTTGATCGCGGCGATCACGTCGGCATGGAGCGCGACGCTGATGTCGAACTCGCCGACAGCCTTGAGCGGGCCGTTCGGCAGACGCACCATCGCCTTCTCGATCTGCGGGAAGCCCTGCTTCGCCAGCGCGCTCGCGATGTCGAAGTTGGTGACCGAGCCGAACAGACGGCCATCGACCCCGGCCTTCTGGCTGAGGGCGAGGGTCATGCCGTCGAGCTTGGCACCAGCCGCCTGCGCGGCGGCGAGCTTCTCGGCCTGGACCTTCTCCAGATCGGCACGACGGGCCTCGAATTCCTTGAGGGCAGCGTCGGTGGCGCGACGCGCCTTGCCTTCGGGGATCAGGAAGTTGCGGGCGTAGCCGTCCTTGACGCGCACCACGTCACCGAGGCCGCCGAGGTTCACGACCTTCTCGAGCAGGATGATCTGCATGGGGGGCTCCGGCTCAGTGGTTGTCGGTGTACGGCATCAGGGCCAGGAAGCGGGCGCGGTTGATCGCGTCCGACAGCTGGCGCTGGTACCGGGCCTTGGTGCCGGTCAGGCGGGCCGGCATGATCTTGCCGGTCTCGGTGATGAAGTCCTTCAGCACGTCCACGTCCTTGTAGTCGATCCACTCCACCTTCTCGGCGGTGAACCGGCAGAAGCGCTTGCGCTTGAAGAGCGCGCTCTGTGACGGACGCTTGGGTTTCTTGTCCTTGCTGCCTCGGCGCATGAATGCCATGACGTTCCTCTATCTCTCTATTCGGTTCGATCGGCTGCGTTCAGCTCGAAATCGGTGATGTGCAGTACCAGGGCCTTGACGTTGCGGCGACGCGGGGCGAGGAAGCCTTCCAGCTTCAGCTCGGTGCCCAGCGAGACGCGGTCCATCCTCAGTGCCAGTCGGTCGGCGGCGATCGCTGAGATCTCCAGCTCGATCGTCCGATCGGCTCCGGCTTCGCGCTGCACCGACTGGTGCGAGAGCTTCAGCCCGACGATCGGCACGCCCGCAGGCGTGTAGCGGATGGCCTCGCGCTCGACGAGCGCCGCGGTCAGTCCGAGCCGGTTCAAGCGGTCCTTTCGGTCCTCTCGCCACGGTCACCGCGGTCCATCGGCGGACGGTCGCCACGGTCCATCGGCGGACGGTCACCGCGCTCGCCAGTCCCTTCGGTCGACGCCGCGCTCTTGCGGGCCTCTTCCTTCTGGATCCGGCGCAGCATCGGGGACGGGCCCGTCTCGGCCTTCGGCATGCCGACCACGAGGTGGCGCAGCACGGCGTCGTTGAAGCGGAACGCGTGCTCGAGTTCTTCCAGGGTCTTCTGGTCGCACTCGATGTTCATCAGTGCGTAATGGGCCTTGGCGACCTTCTGGATCGGGTAGGCCAGCTGAAGGCGGCCCCAGTCCTCGATCCGGTGCATCTTGCCCTGATGCCCTTCGACCAGGGTCTTGTACCGCTCGATCATCGCGGGCACCTGCTCGCTCTGATCGGGGTGGACGATGAAGACGATCTCGTAGTGACGCATCGATTCCCCTTTAGGAATGCTTTTGTTGGATGACGGGCAGGACGCCGCGGTGCACGCGTTGCTGCGCGTGTTCCTGCACGCGGTTCCACGGAATCCTGCCCGTATTCCTCTGAGGCGGCCTCCGATCGCTCGGTGGCCGGCCGCCGGCTCGTGTCGGGGTCCCGGCCGTGCGACCCGTTGTACGGGTGCGCCCGGCCCAGTCCGTGCGGCGAGGAACCCTCGATTCTAGCCCGAGCGGATCAGGGCTGTCCAGCCCGCCTGACCGGATCGGACTCGCCCGCCCAGATCCGCCGCATCAGCGCCTGTTCGCGGTCGATCACGGTCTTCATGAACGCGTCGGCACCCTTCATCGCCTTGAATGCCCGGAAGCCCGAGGCGAGGAAGGCGTGCATGGCCGACAGGCCGGCCATGCGGGCCGGGCCCTCCATCGCGCCGAGCAGCCCGCCGAGCAGAGGCTGGCGCACCAGCCGATCGAGGGCGCGGCCGATGTGCTCGACCAGTTCGACCTGACGCTCGCGGTCGGTCCGGGCGCCGGCGGCCCGAAAGGCCCGGGCATAGCCGTCGTCGTCGATCGGCGCGCCGCCCAGCTGCGGGTCGGCCACCAGCACGCGTGCGGTCGCGAGGTCGAGCCGCTCGGACAGCGCATCGAGCTCGACCGCATCGGCGATCGTCTCCAGTGCACCCTGTGGCAGGAAACGGGTGAGCGTGGGGATCACGCGGGCGAGCTCGGCATCGCGCTGGGAGAAGTCCTTGACGCCGTAGAGCTCGTCGAGGAAGAACCGCGTCGCGTCACGGTAGCGCGACGAGGCGAGCAGGTCGGCATGCGTGAAGGCGAGTCGGCGCGCCTGCCAGGCGCGGAGCTCGTCGCGTCGCGCGCGCGTGGCCGCGTCCACGCCATCGAGCGCGCGCAGTGCGGCGACCTCGGCCGCGGCGATCCGGAGTCGTTGCGACGCTTCCATTCCCGTCAATCGTCATGGTCCCGACACGAGTATGCCGCAGCACCCGGACCGTACTGCCGACGCCGCGCGCCTTTAGAGCCGGCACTCTAGGGCCGCTCCCTACAATGAATTCATGCGAAGACGGACCCTGCTGAAGGCCGGCCTCGCCGGCGGTGCGCTGCTGGCGGCGGCCGGCGGCGTGGCGATCGTCGCGGGACGCGATGCACGCGGCGATCGGGAGGCCGTGCTCGCCGCGGTGGTGCCAGCCCTCCTCGACGGCGCACTGCCTGCGGCGGGCGCCGAGCGCGACGCGGCGGTGCGCCGATGCATCGACGGCGTGATCGCGGCGATCGCCGGGCTGGCGCCGGCCTCGCAGACCGAACTCGCCCAGCTCTTCACCCTGCTCGCCACGACACCCGGCAGGCGCCTGCTCGCCGGTGTGCCGCACGACTGGAAGGACGCGGACGTCGCGACGGTCGGTGCATTCCTGCAGTCGTGGCGGCGGCATCGATTCGCCCTCTTTCGCGGGGCCTACGCCGCCCTGCACGACCTGGTGATCGGCACCTGGTATGCCGACGACGCGGCCTGGCCGGGCATCGGCTACGCCGGCCCGCTCCCCCTGTGAACGCATCAGCGAGGCATCCATGAGCAGCTTCCCGGATCCGGTCGCCGATGGCGTGGCGCGCGGCTGGCGCGTGTACGACGCCTCGCGCGACGACCTGCCCGCGGTGCTGCGGGCCGACGTCGCGATCATCGGCACCGGTGCCGGCGGCGGCGTCACCGCCGAGGTGCTCGCACGCGCCGGCCTGAAGGTGCTGCTCATCGAAGAGGGTCCGCTCAGGAGCTCACGCGACTTCTCGATGCGCGAGAACGAGGCCTACCCCCAGCTCTATCAGGAGTCGGCCGGCCGCAAGACCCGCGATCAGGCGATCACGATCCTGCAGGGCCGCTGTGTCGGCGGCTCGACCACCGTCAACTGGACCTCGAGCTTTCGCACGCCCGACGAGACCCTGCAGTGGTGGGGCAGTCACTGGGCGTTGCCGGGCCACGACCCCGACACGCTCTCGCCCTGGTTCGCGCAGGCCGAACGCCGGCTCGGCATCGGCCCATGGCTGGTGCCGCCGAACGAGAACAACGATCTGCTGCGCCGGGGCGCGATGAAGCTCGGCATCCCGGTGCCGGCGATTCCGCGAAACGTCCGCGGCTGCCTGAATCTCGGGTACTGCGGCATGGGCTGCCCGGCGAACGCCAAGCAGTCGATGCTGGTGACGACGATCCCGGTCGCACTCGATCGGGGGGCGACGCTCCTGACGCGCGCACGCGCGCACCGGCTGCGGATCGCCGGCCGGCGGGTCGAGGCGATCGAGGTCCAGGCGCTCGACGCCGATGGGCTCCGTGCCTCGGGGCGCGTCGTCGAGGTCCGGGCCGAGCATGTGGTGCTGGCCGGCGGCGCGATCAACTCGCCTGCGGTGCTGCTGCGCTCGAAGGCGCCGGATCCGCAGCGCATCACCGGCACACGCACCTTCCTGCATCCGGTGGTGATGTCGGTGGCCGATCACGATCACGAGGTGAGAGGCTTCGAGGGTGCGCCCCAGACCCTCTACACCGACCATTTCCTCGGCATCGACCCGATCGACGGGCCGATCGGCTTCAAGCTGGAGGCACCGCCGATCCATCCGGTGCTGTTCGCGGTGAACCTCGCCGGGTTCGGGCCGGAGCACGCCGCGGCGATGAAGCGCTTCGCCCGCGCGCACGCGCTGCTCGCGCTGCTGCGCGATGGCTTCCACGAGCGCTCGGTCGGCGGACGCGTGCATCTGCGCGACGACGGCTCGCCGGTGCTCGACTACCCGCTCGACGACTTCGTGTTCGACGGTGCCCGCAGGGCGTTCCGGGCGATGGCGCAGATCCAGTTCGCGGCCGGTGCGCGCTCGGTGCGGATCGGGGACGAACGCGCCACGCCGCAGACCACGCTCGAGGGCCTGCTCGCCGAGCTCGACCGACTGGTGCTCGCACCCTTCGACACCCGCGTCGTGTCGGCGCACGTGATGGGCGGCTGCGCGATGTCCGCCGACGACACGCGGGGACTGCTGCGGCCGGACGGCCGTCACCACCACGTGGACAACCTGTCGGTGCACGACGGCTCGGTCTTCCCGACCTCGATCGGCGCGAACCCTCAGCTGTCGATCTACGGTATCGTCGCCCGGATGAGCGCCGGACTCGCCAAGCATCTGACGGGGCGCGAGCCGGAGCCGCTCGCGTGATCGCACGCCTGCAGCGCTGGCTGCTCCTCGGCCAGTTCGTGCTGGGCACCGTGCTCGCTGCGTGGCTGGCCGGCACCGGCCGGACCTCCGTCGGTGTCGCGCTGGTCATCGGGCTGCTGGCGCCCCTCGCGCTGCATACGCTGATCCTGACGGCCGATTTCGCGCTCGCCTGGTCCGCCCGCGGGGCGCGGCCCGAACACGAGCCCCGACACGGCGCCCTGCGCGGTCTGCGCGCCTGGACGTCGGCCTGGGTCCGCGAGATCGCCGACTCGACGCGCACCTTCAGCTTCGCGCAGCCGCTGCTGGCGCGGCGCCCGTTCGCCACCGGCGCACCGCACGACCAGCGCCTGCCGGTGCTGCTGATCCACGGCTACTTCTGCAACCGCGCGCTGTGGCGACCGATGGCGGCACGTCTCGTGGCGGGTGGCCACGCGGTGGATGCGGTCGACCTCGAACCGCCGTTCGCCTCCATCGACGACTACGCACCCCGCATCGCCGAGGCGGTGGCGGCACTGCGTGCCCGCACCGGGGCGGCACAGGTCGCGCTGATCGGGCACAGCATGGGCGGACTCGCGGCCCGCGCCTACCTGCGGGCCTGCGGCGACGAGGCGGTCGCCTGCGTGATCACGCTGGGCACGCCGCATCACGGCACGGTCCACGCGCGCTTCGGCCGCGGCCGCAACGTGCGCCAGATGCGTCGCGACAGCGACTGGCTCAGGACGCTCGCGGCGCAGGAGCCGCGCGAGCGGCTGGAACGCTTCACGGTCGTGCTGTCCTGGCAGGACAACATCGTCGCGCCTCAGGCGATCCAGACCCTGCCGGGCGCCCGCACGGTGATGCTGCACGGGCTCGGCCACATCAGCCTGGCGTACGACGCACGCGTCGCACGCATCGTCCTGGAGTCGCTGGCGGCCGCCGAGGCAGGCCGGCCGGCCCGCGCGGCGGGCCCGCGCGGCTGAGTCGACGGCGCGAGGGGACGGGGCCGCGGGCGCCCCGTCCGCCAGGCTCAGAAGTGGATGCCCCGCATCAGCTGCTGGAACGCCACCTGATCCGCGGAGAGCTGCGGCGGCTTGTCGCCCTTGCCGCCCTTCGCGCCCTTGGCCGCATCGGAGTCGGGGAACATCCGGAACGAGGTGTTCATCACGATCTGGGCCAGTCTCGGCACCGTCGCATGCAGCACCGCCCCGGCGATCCCGAGCCGGGTCGCGATCCGCACCGGCTTGTAGACGATGGCCTGGACGATCATGTCGCCGGCCTCTTCGGGGGACAGCGTCGGCACGTTGTTGTAGAGCTTGGTCGGCGCGATCATCGGCGTGCGCACCAGCGGCATGTTGATCGTGGTGAAGCGCACGCCGAGGTCGGAGTATTCCGACGACGCGCACATCGTCCATGCATCGAGCGCCGACTTCGAGGCCACGTAGGCCGAGAAGCGCGGCGCGTTGGTCAGCACGCCGATCGACGAGATGTTGATCACCTGCCCGCGCTTCTTCTCGACCATCCCCGGCAGCACGCCCATCGTCGTGCGGATCGCGCCGAAGTAGTTGAGCTGCATGCAGCGCTCGAAGTCGTGGAAGCGCTCCTGGCTCGACTCGATCGCGCGACGGATCGAGCGGCCGGCGTTGTTCACCAGGATGTCGACGCCACCGTGGGTCTCGATCAGCCACTTGACCATCCGGTCGACGTCGGCCATGTCGGCCAGGTCCACCGAAAAGGTGTGCAGCACGTGGCCGTCGGCCTCGATCAGCGCGCGCGCCTCGTCGAGCTTCTCCTGGTCGCGGCCGCAGACGATCGTCGTCGCACCGGCCTCGGCGATCTTGCGGGCGGCCGCCAGTCCGATGCCCGACGAACCGCCGGTGATCAGCACCACCTTGCCGGCGACCTGGCCGCGCAGCGTGCGGTCGATCTGGAGGTCCGGATCGAGGTGACGCTCCCAGTAGTCCCACAGCACCCAGGCGTAGTCGGGCAGCCGGGGCACGCCGATCCCAGAGCCCTTGAGCGCCGCCGTGGTGTAGCGGCAGTCGAACCGGGTCGGGTAGTTGACGAAGTCGAGGATGTCGTCGGGCAGGCCGAGGTCCTTCATGATCGCGCCGCGGATCCGGCGGATCGGGGTCAGCGCCATCAGGCTCTTCTTGACGCCGCGCGGCACGAAGCCGAGCAGCGCGGCATTCACCCGGATCGTCATCTTCGGCGAATGCGCGGCGGTCGCGAACGCGTTGAGCACGTCGCCGACCCGCATCGGCTCGGGATCGACCAGGTGGTAGCAGTCGGACTCGTGGCTCTTGGCGTGCGAGATGTGATCCAGCGCATCGACCACGAAGTCGACCGGCACGATGTTGATCCGCCCGCCTTCGATGCCGATCGTGGGCATCCAGGGCGGCAGCAGCTGCCGCAGGCGCTGGATCAGCTTGAAGAAGTAGTACGGGCCGTCGATCTTGTCCATCTCGCCGGTCTTCGAGTCGCCGACCACCAGGCCGGGACGGAACACCAGGAACGGGACCTTGCACTCCTCGCGCACGATCTTCTCGGAGTCGTGCTTGGTCGCGAAGTACGGATGGTCGAGCCCTTCGGCCTCCTCGAACATGTCCTCGCGGAAGATGCCCTCGTACAGCCCCGCCGCGGCGATCGACGACACATGGTGGAAGCGGCCCGCCTTGATCGCATTGGCGAAGGCGACGACGTTGCGCGTGCCGTCGACGTTGACGCGCAGCTGGCTGTCGGCGTCGGCCTTCAGGTCGTAGATGGCGGCGAGGTGGAAGAAGTGGGCGATCTTGCCATCGTACTTCTTGCGGTCCGCCACCTTGATGCCGAGTCCGGGCTGGACGAGGTCGCCCTGCACCGCAACCGCCCGGCTCGCATCGACGCCCCAGTAGTCGAGCAGCGGCTGCACCCGTTCGGGTGACGCGTCGCGGATCAGGAAGTGCACGACCGCGCCGCGGCGCTGCAGCAGCTTGCGGACGAGGCGCTTGCCGATGAAGCCGCTGGCGCCGGTCACAAAATAGATCATCCTCGAATCCTCCTCGTCATTGGTCATGGCCGGGCGGCGCGGGGCGGCGCGCGGGGGTGGGCGGATGATTGCACCGCGACGGGGGGTGCGGCAACCCGCCCGGCGCGATGCCCCGGACGATTAGGGTGCACCCTCTAGGCGGGTTGCCTACACTGCTTTCATCGCCGGTCCCGATGACGCGGCGCGAATCCCTCGAACTCACGACAGGAGCAGCGACGATGGTCAAGAAGACGAAACCGGCAGCCGACACCAGCAAGGCCGACAACCAACTGGCCGCCGCGGTCAAGGACTCCGCCCAGCAGATCTGGCTGGCCGGACTCGGCGCCTTCGCGAAAGCGCAGGAAGAAGGCAACAAGGTCTTCGAGGCGCTGGTCAAGGAAGGCAAGGACATCCAGAAGCGCACCCGCGCGAGCGCCGAGGAGAAGCTCGGTGCGGTCACCGGCCGGGTCGGCAACGTCGCGGGCAACCTCGGCACCGTCGCCGGCAGCC
Source organism: uncultured Burkholderiales bacterium (assembly GCA_903898725.1). Classification (GTDB taxonomy): domain Bacteria; phylum Pseudomonadota; class Gammaproteobacteria; order Burkholderiales; family Burkholderiaceae_E; genus UBA4615. The sequence goes on from CAIUGQ010000072.1 coordinate 8,712, forward strand.
TGTCGAAGCAGGCGACCGACTCGTGGGACCGCCTGGAGACGGTGTTCGAGGAGCGGGTCGCCCGCGCCCTGAACCGCCTGGGCGTGCCGACGAACAGCGACGTCCAGGCGCTGATCGCCCGGGTCGATGCGCTGAACGCCTCGGTGCAGTCCCTCGGCGGCAAGCCGGCCCGCGCCCCGCGCGCCGCCGCCGCTGCCGCCCGCAAGGCCCCGGCGAAGGCGGCCCGCGCGCCGAAGGCCGCGGCGAAGGCACCGAAAGCGCCGAAGGAGCCGAAGGCCGCCCCGGCTGCGAAGGCGCCGCGCGCGCCCCGCAAGGCCGCCAAGAAGGCGGTGGCGGCGACGGCTGAGTGAACGCCGCCGAGGCGGGCCGCGCGAGCGGCCCGCCCGCCGGAGTGCCCGATCCCGTGTCCCACCCGCCCGCATCGGTCGGCATCGCACTCGCAGGCGGCGGCTTCCTCGGCGCCGCCTACGAGCTCGGCGCCCTGGCGGCACTGTCCGAGTCGATCGACGGTCTGGATCTCACCGCGCTCGACGTCTACGTCGGCGTCAGTGCCGGCGCGTTCCTCGCGGCCGGTCTCGCCCACGGGCTGACGCCGCACGCGATGGTCCGGATGTTCGTCGAGACGGAACTCGATGACGGACGCTTCGACCCGGCGTCGCTGCTGCGGCCGGCCTGGGCCGAATTCGCCGAGCGGCTGGCGGACGCGCCGCGCGTCGCCGCCGACATCGCCGCCGAAGTCCGCCGCGGCCTGCTCCACGGCGGGCTCGGCACGGCCGTCTGGCGCGGCGTCGACCGGGCCGCCAGCCTGCTGCCGACCGGCGTCATCGATGCGAGCCCTGCCGAGGCGAAGCTTGCCCGACTGCTCTGCGAGGATGGCCGCACGAACCGCTTCGACGCGCTGCGCCCGGCGCTGCGGATCGTGGCCACCGACATCGACACCGGCGAGTCGCTGGCCTTCGGTGGGCCCGGCACGGAGCAGGTCCCGGTGTCCCGGGCTGTGCTCGCCTCGTCCGCGGTACCCGGGCTGTTTCCGCCCGTGCGCATCGACGGACGCTGGTTCGTCGACGGTGCGCTCAACAAGACGCTGCACGCATCGATCGCCCTGCAGGAGGGTGCCCGACTCGTGCTGTGCCTGAATCCACTGGTGCCGTACAACGCCGGGCCCGACGGGCCGCCTGCCGCGATGGCGCGGCGCGGCCTGGGCGCGGTGCTGGCGCAGACCGTCCGGACGGCGATCCGCTCACGGATGAGCGTCGGTCTCGAGAAGTACCGCGCCACGCATCCCGAGGCCGACGTGCTGCTGTTCGAGCCGCGCTCGGACGATGCCACCACCTTCTTCACCCGCATCTTCAGCACCTCGAGCCGGCGCGGTCTGTGCGAGCACGCCTACCGGCAGACCCGGGCCGACCTGCTGTCACGGGCCGACACGCTCGCGCCGGTGCTCGCCCGCCACGGCCTGCGGCTGAACCTGGCTCGCCTCGCCGACCCGATGCATGCCCTGGTGCGCGACCCGGCACGCCCGCTGCCACGCACCGGCCGCCTCGGTCACGCGGCGAGGCGGCTCGGCCATGCCCTCGACGACCTCGACCGGGTGGTGCGCCTCTCCCGGCACCGCTGATCGCGACGGCGGCCCGCCCGCCGGCTCGATGCTATGCTCGTCCGAGCCCCGCGAGCCTGTCGGGCGCACCGGAGACAGACCGATGCCGACGCAGCGCAAGCCGCCCCGACGCACGCGCGAGCGCATCCTGGAAGTGTCCTTGCGGCTGTTCAACGACCAGGGCGAGCCGCAGGTCACGACCAGTGCAATCGCCGACGAGATGAACATCTCGCCGGGCAACCTGTACTACCATTTCCGCAACAAGGACGACATCGTCGATGCGCTGTTCGAGCAGTTCGAGCGCGACATGGACGCGCTGCTGCGCCTGCCCGGTGACCGCAGCGCCGACGTCGAGGACGCCTGGCTGTTCCTGCACCTGCTGTTCGAGACGATCTGGACGCATCGCTTCGTCTACCGTGACCTGAGCGACCTGCTGACGCGCAACCGCAAGATCGAACTGCGCTTCCGCAGCCTCCTCGACGGCAAGACGCGAGCGGCCCGGGCGCTGTGCGACGGGCTCGCCGCCCGCGGTCAGCTCCGAGCGAGCGACTTCGAGATCGAGGCGCTGGCGACCAACATGGTCGTCGTCGCGACCTGGTGGCTGTCGTACGAGTTCGTGCGCGATGCCCGCCGGTTCGGCGAGGCCGGCCGCCAGGGTGCGGCGCTCGGTCGCGGCGCCTTCCAGGTGCTGGCACTGACCGGCGCCTACCTGGAAGGCGATGCCCGGGCCCTCTTCGAGCGGCTGGCGCGCGAGTACCTGAAGCCCTGATCAGCCGACGAACGGCAGCAGCCCGCCGGTCCGTCGCCGCCAGGCGTCATGCTCGGCTCCGAAGCGGGCGGCGAGCAGCCCGTCCTCGAAGCGATGCTTGACGATCAGCACGCCGAGCAGCCACAGCCCGGTCGCGACCGACGGCAGCCCGCCGGCAAGCGCGCCCGGCAGCACGAGCGCCAGCAACGCCGTGTACATCGGATGCCGCAGCCAGCGGTACGGCCCGTCGACGACCAGTCGCGGATGCGCGTCGGGGAGCGGTGTCACCGAGAATGCGCGCCGCTGCCGCAGCGTCATCCACACGCCCGCCCAGAGGCCGAGGGCCAGCCCGCCGAGCTGGACTGCGACACCCGCCGGCCACGGCGAGACGCGCGGCCCGAGGACCAGCCAGCCCGCCAGCGCACCGAACTGCGCCGCCACCAGCAGACGGCCTCGGGTCGCGTCGTCCATCGGCCCCACGCTCAACGCATGAAACCCATCGGCTTGCTGAAGCGCACGTCGGGCTTGGCCCGATGCTCACGCTCGAGCTGTTCGACGAAGGCCTCGGGGTCCGCATCCTCGCCGAGCAGCGCGCCCTGCCGCTTGACGACCGCAAAATCGCCGGGCGCCAGCAGCTCGAGCCGCGCGAGGCGCTCGGCGATCGCCGCCGGCACCGCCGCCGCAGCGTCCGCGTCGAGTGTCGCGGCATCGGTCGGCTCGTCCCCGGGCCGCCAGCCCATCGCCTCGACCGCGAACATCCGCAGGCGCTGCGCGGCCGTCAGCGGCAGGAAGCGCAGCTTGAAGGCGAAGCGACGCAGCGCTGCCTCGTCGATCCGGTCGAACAGGTTGGTCGTGCAGATGAAGACGCCGTCGAAGCGCTCCATGCCCTGCAGCATCTCGTTGACCTCGCTGACCTCGTAGTTGCGCACCGCCATCTGCCGGTTCTGAAGGAACGAGTCGGCTTCGTCGAGCAGCAGCACCGCCTGCTCGCGGGTCGCGTCGGCGAACATCTTGGCCATCTGCTGCTCGGTCTCGCCGACGTACTTGCTCATCAGGTCGGAGGCGCGCTTGATCATCAGCGGCCGCTCCAGGCTGCGTGCGACATGCTCGCCCAGCGCGGTCTTGCCGGTGCCGGGCAGGCCGTAGAAGCACAGCGTGGCGCGCGGACGGGCCTGCAGCGCGGTGATGATCCGCTCGACCGGATGGCGCGTCTCGACATTGAGCAGCGACAGGTCGTATCGGGTCGGCGAGGCCCGGAACTCCGGCTCGTCGTCGGTCCGGCCGAGCGCGCGGTCGGCGCGCTCGAGCTGGCGTTCGATCAGTGCCTCGACCGGATCCCCGACCACGTCGCGCGTCAGCCGGGCGAACCGGGCCGCCGACTGGATCTGGGCGGGGGTGACCTGCTTGCGCGCGGCGATCTTCGCGACGAAGGCATCGCTCACGCCGAGCTCGGCCAGGTGGCGCCGCGCGATGGTCTCGCGCACCCGCTGCGGCGGATTGGCGAGCTCGAGATGGAACTGGAAGCGCCGGCGGTAGGCCGGGTCGATCTGCCCGATGGAGTTCGACACCCAGATCGTCGGCACCGGATTCTGCTCGAGCGTCTGGTTGACCCACGCCTTGCCGTTGACCGCGCTGCCGCGTGCCTCCTCGGCGCCGAAGAGATTGAGCACCGGCTCGCTGATCGGCGGGAACACGTCCTCGACCTCGTCGAACAGCAGCGCCGCCCCCTCGCGCCCCTTGAGGAAGGCCTGCGACACCTGCAGCGAGCGGTAGCGCTCCTTGCCGGAGAGGCTGTTGCCTTCGCGGTCGAGGCAGTCGACCTCGTAGAGCTCGCAGCCGGCCGACTGCGCGATCAGCCGCGCGAACTCGGTCTTGCCGGTGCCGGGCGGCCCGTACAGCAGCACGTTGACGCCCTTCTCCCGTCCCCGGATGGCGGCCGACAGCAGCGCGACGAGGTAGCGCGCATCGTCGCCGACATGGGGGAAGTCGTCGATGGTGAGCGCGGAGGGGCTGGCCGGGCGCGTGAACGCCGCCATCATCTCGCCCTCGGTGGCGTACTCGGCGGTGAGCACGCCCAGGAGCTTGTCGGAGACGCGCATCAGGTCCCCGAGATCGGTGATCGCATGCTCGGCGATGGGCGTCTCGACGAGGCCGAGCGACTCCAGGCGACCGCCCGCGCGCAGCGCCGACGCGGCTTCGCCGGCCTGCACACCGAGCACCTGCGCAAGCATGCCGTAGGCCTCCTGGGCGCTGGCCGCCTTGCAGTCGACCAGGACCGGCCGCAGGTCGCGCTGGTACCGGCACAGCGACGCATGCAGCAGGATCGCCCGCTCGCAGGGGCTCAGCCCGAGCACGCGCGCGAGCATGTCGACGTTCTCGACCAGACGGATGCGCTGCTTTCCGAGCCGCGCATCGAAGCGGTCCGCGGAGATCTGGAAGACCCGCAGCAGCTCCTTGCCGTTGAGCTTGACGAACTCGTCGAGGTAGTAATGGATCGCGGTGTCGTCGTACAGCCCGTTCCAGACGCCGTGCCGCGCCATGAACTCCTCCGGCGAGAGCTCACCCGCGCCGGCCCAGGCCGGCGCCTCCGCGCAGCGGCGCGCGACGTAGGTCTGAAGTCGGACGAAGGTGCCGCGCGGCCACAGCAGCCAGCGGCCGGCGAGCGTGACGACGTTGTTGATGTCGCGGCGCAGATTGAAGCGCGGCCCGAGCGCGAGCACGGTGCGCAGCGCGAAGCGCGCGCACATCAGGTCGAGCGCCGTGGCGTGCTCGAGTGCCGGCGGATCGAGGACGGCGTCGTCGTCCGGGGGGAGCGCAGTGAGGGTCATCGTCCGGCCTTCCTGGGTCGTGCGTGGAGCCATCCTAACGCCGGAATCGACCTCGCGGCCGACTTCAGGTAAGGTGTTCTGTATACGGTATTCGACCTGTTCGACCCTGCCCGTCGAACGCTCCGCAGCCCGCCCGCCTCCGTTCCAACCGCACCCGTGCCGCCCCGCGCCGCCCCCCGCCTGACCGCCCTCGACGCCGCGCCCGCGCTGGTCGAACGCACCTACCGCGCGCTGCTCGACGCGATCGTGGCCGGGGAACTCGCGCCCGGCGAACGGCATACGCAGGAAGCGCTCGCCGAGCGGCTCGGCGTGTCCCGCCAGCCGGTGCTGCAGGCCCTGCTGCTGCTGCGCAGGCAGGGTCTGGTGAAGGACGAACCGAACCGCCGCGGCGTGGAGGTCGCCCCCCTCACCGCGGCCTTCGTGCAGCACCTGTACGGCGTGCGCGGCGCGCTCGACGCGCTCGCCGCGCGGTCGGCCGCCTACCGGCCGCG
>CAIUGQ010000073.1 GCA_903898725.1 uncultured Burkholderiales bacterium
CACCAGGTCGGCGACCAGCGCCTTCTCCACGCCCTCGGTGAGCGCGAGCACCACGCCGTAGAGCGCCAGCAGCGCGCCGATGCCGGCGAGCGTGTCGACGCGCGAACCCAGCACGCCGAAGACCCCCGCGTACAGCAGCCAGCCGCCGCAGATCAGCCACAGGCGCGGCACGCGGTCGGACAGCGAGGACAGCGGCGCGGTGAGCAGCATCGCGATCGTCGACTGCACCGCCCACAGCAGCGGGATGGCGGCGGCGGGCACGCCGAGCTGCGTGGCGCGCAGCAGGAGGAATAGGTTCGAGGCCTGCGACAGCGTGAACAGCGCGACGATCGCGAGGTAGGTGCGGAAGGCCGGCGGCAGGCTGGCGAGCGACCAGTCGATGCGCTCGGTGGCGGCCAGGGCGCCGGGCGGCTCGCGCACCATCAGTGCGAGCGCCACGCAGGCGATGCCCGGCACCAGCGTCCACAGGAAGATCTCGCGCAGCCCCATGCCGCCGGCCAGCAGCGCCGCGGCCACGAGCGGCCCGACGACGGCGCCGGCATGGTCCATCGAGCGGTGCACGCCGAAGGCGAGGCCGCGGCGCGCGGGCTCGACCGAACGCGCGAGCAGCGCGTCGCGGGGGGCCGAGCGCAGGCCCTTGCCGATGCGGTCGGCCACGCGCAGCACGCCGAGCGTCCAGGCGGAGGTGGCGAAGGCGATCGCGGGCCGTGCGATGGCGGGCAGGCCGTAGCCGGCGATGAGCCAGCCGCGGGCCCGCGGGAAGCGGTCGTAGAGCGCGCCGGAGAGCAGCTTGAGCAGGGCTGCCGTGGCGTTGGCCAGTCCCTCGATGACGCCGAGCGCGCGCGGCCCCGCGCCCAGCACCTGCGCGACGAACAGCGGCACCAGCGGATACACCAGGTCGGAGGCGGCATCGTTCAGGAAGCTGATCGCGCCGAGCATCCAGACGGTTGCCGGCAGGCCGCGGATCACCAGTCGCTGTCCTTGCCCGCGCGACGCGCCTCGGCGAGGTCCTCGGCGTCGTCGGACAGCAGCCGCTCGAGCTGCGCGCGGCTCGACTTCGCCAGCGCCCGCAGCGCCTCGACGTCACCCTGCGCGGCCATCTGCTCGGCGAACTGCGCCTCGTCGTGGCGACGGAAGCGGTGGACGATGGCACGCGCCTGGTAGGCGCCGTGGCCGAGCTCGCGCAGCGCGAGCTCGGCGGTCTCGAGCGCCGAGCCGAAGGTCTCGCGGACCGCGGGCACGCCGAGCTCGGCGAGCGCGTAGGCGTCGACGCGGCCGCGCGCCCGCGCGATCAGCCGCAGCTTCGGATGATGCGCGCGGCAGTGCTCGACGGTCCGGCGCACGGTCTCGGGGTCGTCCATCGCGAGCACCAGCAGGCGCGCCTCGCCGGCACCCGCCGACTCGAGCACGTCGGGGCGGCTCGCGTCGCCGTAGAAGCCGCGGAACGAGAAGCGGCGCATCAGGTCGATCTGGTTCGGGTCGTGGTCGATGACGGTGACGGTGAAGCCGCGCCCGAGCAGCAGCCGCGCGACCATCTGGCCGAAGCGCCCGGCGCCGGCGACGATCACCGCGTTGCGCTCGTCGATGGCATCGAAGGCGCGGGCGTCGCCGGCGGCGAAGCGCGGCGCGACGAAGCGTTCGTAGAGCACCATCAGCAGCGGCGTCGACAGCATCGACAGCGCGACCGCCGCGGTGAACAGCGCCGTCTCGCGCGCGGGCAGGATGCCGAAGCCCTGGGCCGAGGCGAGCAGCAGGAACGCGAACTCGCCGACGTGCGACAGCACGATCGCGAACACCCAGCCGTCGCCGGCGCGCAGCCGGAAGATGCGTCCGAGCACGGCCAGCACCGTGGCCTTGACCGCCACCGCGGCCATCGCCAGCAGCAGCACCAGACCGGGCTGCGCGAGCACCACGCCGAAGTCGATCCCCATGCCGACGGCCATGAAGAACAGGCCGAGCAGCAGGCCCTTGAACGGCTCGATGTCGACCTCGAGCTCCATCCGGTACTCGCTGTCGGCCAGCAGCACGCCCGCGATGAACGCGCCCAGCGCCATCGACAGGCCGACCGATTGCGTGAGCCACGCGCTGCCCACCACCAGCAGCAGCGCGAGCGCGACGAAGATCTCGCGCGCGCCGACGTTGGCGGCGATGCGCAGCGCCGGCCGCAGCAGCAGCCGCCCGCCGAGCACCATCGCGGCCAGCAGCCCGAGCGCGGTGCCGGCCTCGACCCAGCCGAAGGGCTCGCCCTGGGCGCCGCCGGCCGGCGCGAGCACGCTGAGCAGCAGCAGCATCGGGATCACGGCGAGGTCCTGGAACAGCGAGACCGAGAACGCCGACTGGCCCGGCGCGGACTTCACGAGGCCGCGCTCGGCCAGCACCTGCAGCGCGATCGGGGTCGAGGACATCGTGCAGGCCATGCCGAGCACCACGCCCTGCGGCCAGGGCAGGCCGAGCGCCACCGCGAGGCCGGCGACCAGCGCCGTCGTGACCACCACCTGCAGCAGTCCCAGGCCGAAGATCGAATGGCGCAGCGCCCACAGCCGCTTCGGCTCGAGCTCCAGGCCGACCAGGAACAGCAGCATCACGACACCGAGCTCGGAGACCTGGGCGACGGCGGCGAAGTCGGTGACCAGCCCCAGGCCCCACGGCCCGATCGCGACCCCGGCGAACAGGTAGCCGAGCACCGTGCCCAGGCCGATGCGCTTGAAGAGCGGCACCATGACCAGTGCCGCGGCCAGGTAGACCAGCGCGGGCAGCAGGAAGCCGGTGCCGTGCATCTCAGGCTCCGGGGGGCGGCAAAGGGGTGGCGAATGCGCCGAGCGCGACCAGGAAGGCACGGTAGCGCGCGCAGGCGTCGGCGAGCTGCGCGTCGTCGAGCCGCCCGGCCTCGTGCACGGTGAAGGGCGGGTGCCAGCGCATGCCGCACAGCCGCGCCGACTGCCGCCACGGCTTGACGTAGTCGTCGAGCGCGAAGAAGTTGGCCCGCCCCGCGGGGTCGTCGGCGGGATCGACCCGCCCGCTGTAGGAATGCTCGGAACCGCCGGTGCTCAGCGCATGTGTCCAGGTCCGCCCGACGGTGGCGCTCGCGTTGCCGCCGTAGGCCCAGCCCTCCTCGAGCACCGTGTCCCACCACTGCTTGAGCAGGGGCGGCGCCGAGTACCAGTAGATCGGGTGCTGGAACACCACGGCCTCGTGCGCCTCGACCAGCGCCTGCTCGCGCCGGGCGTCGACGAAGAAGTGCGGGTAGGTCTCGTAGAGGTCGTGGACCGTGACGCCCGGCACGCTGCGCGCGGCCGCGGCGAGGGCGGCGTTGACGCGCGAGGGCGGCGTGTTCGGGTGGGCGTGGAGGACGAGTACCGGCATGGAACGTTGCGGTCGTCACGCATTCTACGGGCCGGGCGGGCCGTGGCCCGGTCGCCGTGACTTCCATCAACCGGGCCCCGCCGGGGGTGTGGCACGTTTGCGGTCCGCACCGGGAATCGGGGCGGAAACGCCCGGCACCGCCGGTGTAAACTCAAGGGTTCCTCCCGGAAGACCGCTTGCATGGCTTCACCGGTGACGAAGAACAACGAGGCGACGCTGCCCTGCACGATGCCCGCCTACCCGGCGGGTGGTCCCGCAGACCGCGCCGGCCGGGCCCTGCTTGAGCGACCGATCTCGCTCGCGGCCCAGGAACGCGACGTGCCTCTGGCACGCCGCACGGCGCGCGGAACGATTTCTTACCTTCGGAGCATCACGACATGAACCATCCGTACGTCGCCCCGGCCGTGCAGGCCGGCGTGGCCGCCCCGGACTACGTCAGGCATCAGGGCCTGATCGACTGGGTCGCCTCCATCGCAGCGCTCACGCGGCCCGACCGCATCGTCTGGGCCGACGGCTCCGAGCAGGAGTACGACCGGCTGTGCGACGAGATGGTCGCCGCCGGCACGCTGCGCCGGCTGAACCCGGCCAAGCGCCCCGACTCGTTCCTCGCCTGGTCGGACCCGACCGACGTGGCGCGCGTCGAGGACCGCACCTTCATCTGCTCGCAGCGCAAGGAAGACGCCGGCCCGACGAACAACTGGGCCGAGCCGGCCGAGATGCGCGCGACGCTGCGCGGCCTCTTCGAGGGCTGCATGCGCGGCCGCACGATGTACGTGATCCCGTTCTCGATGGGTCCGATCGGCTCGCCGATCGCGCACATCGGCATCGAGATCACCGACAGCCCCTACGTGGTCGTCAGCATGCGCACGATGACCCGCATGGGCCGCGCGGTGTTCGACGTGCTGGGTGAGGACGGCGGCTACGTGCCCTGCGTGCACACCGTCGGCGCGCCGCTCGAGGCCGGCCAGAAGGACGTGGCCTGGCCGTGCAACAAGACCAAGTACATCGTCCACTACCCCGAGACCCGCGAGATCTGGTCGTACGGCTCGGGCTACGGCGGCAACGCGCTGCTCGGCAAGAAGTGCTTCGCGCTGCGCATCGCCTCGAACATGGGCCGGCAGGACGTCGCCGCCGGCGGCATCGGCTGGCTGGCCGAGCACATGCTGATCCTCGGCGTGACCTCGCCCGAGGGCCGCAAGTACCACGTGGCGGCGGCGTTCCCGTCGGCCTGCGGCAAGACCAACTTCGCGATGCTGATCCCGCCCGCCGGCATGGCCGGCTGGAAGGTCACCACCATCGGCGACGACATCGCCTGGATCAAGCCGAACGCCGACGGCCGGCTCTACGCGATCAACCCCGAGGCCGGCTACTTCGGCGTGGCCCCGGGCACGAACGAGAAGACCAACTTCAACTGCATGGCGTCGCTGAAGACGAACACGATCTTCACGAACGTCGCGCTGACCGACGACGGCGACGTCTGGTGGGAAGGCATGACCAAGGAGGCGCCCGCGCACCTGGTCGACTGGCAGGGCAAGGACTGGACGCCCGAGGATGGCAAGGCCGGCCGCAAGGCCGCCCACCCGAACGCGCGCTTCACCGTGGCCGCCTCGCAGAACCCGGTGATCGACCCGGCGTGGGACGACCCGCGCGGCGTGCCGATCGACGCGTTCATCTTCGGCGGCCGCCGCTCGACCACCGTGCCGCTGGTGACCGAGGCCCGCAACTGGGTCGAGGGCGTCTACATGGCCGCGACCATGGGCTCGGAGACCACCGCCGCGCAGGCCGGCGCGCAGGGCATCGTGCGCCGCGACCCGTTCGCGATGCTGCCCTTCTGCGGCTACAACATGGCCGACTACTTCCGCCACTGGCTCGACCTCGGTCACAAGCTCCAGGCGGCGAAGGCGAAGCTGCCGGCGATCTTCTGCGTGAACTGGTTCCGCACCGACGAGCAGGGCAAGTTCGTGTGGCCGGGCTACAGCGAGAACATGCGCGTGCTGCAGTGGATGATCGCCCGCCTCGAGGGCAAGGCCGGCGGCAGCGAGCATGTGTTCGGCACGACGCCGCGCTACGAGGACCTCGACTGGTCGGGCCTGGAGTTCGGCCGCGGCGACTTCGAGAAGATCACCGCGATCGACAAGGGCCAGTGGACGCGCGAGTTCGAGCTGCACGAGGAGCTGTTCAAGATGCTCGCGCAGGGGCTCCCGCACCACCTGCCGGAGACGAAGGCGGCGCTGGAGAAGCGGCTGGCGGCCTGACGGTCGGCGGCAGCGCTGCAGGAAGAACCCGGCTGCGGCCGGGTTTTTTTTTGCGGTCCGTGCGTGTCACAGTACGGCCGACGCTGCGTTCCCCTCTCGCCATCGACCGAGACCGCCGACCATGTACCTGCCCGCGCATTTCGCCGAGACCCGGCTCGACGAGCTCCACCGCATCGTCCGGGCCCATCCGCTCGGCATGCTGGTGACGCACTCCGCCCGCGGCCTGGACGCCGACCACATCCCCTTCGAGCTCGATGCGACGCGCGGCGAATTCGGCACCCTGACCGCCCATGTCGCGCGCGCCAATCCGCTGTGGACGCAGATCCCGGACGGCACGCCGGTGATGGTGGTGTTCCGCGGGGTGCAGGGCTACGTGTCGCCCAACTGGTACCCGAGCAAGCACGAGACCCACCAGCAGGTGCCGACCTGGAACTACGAGGTGGTGCACGCCCACGGCGTGCTGCGCATCGTCGAGGACGAGAAGTTCCTGCGCGGCGTGCTGGGGCGACTCACGCGCAAGCACGAGTCGACGGAGCCGAAGCCCTGGAAGATGGCCGATGCGCCGCGCGACTACATGGAGCGGATGCTGACGATGATCGGCGGCATCGAGGTTGAGGTGCTGCGCTTCGAGGGCAAGCGCAAGCTCAGCCAGAACCGCGAGGCGCGCGACGTCGACGGCGTCGTGCAGGCGCTGCAGGCGCGCGGTGACGAGGACCTGTCGGCGGCGGTGACCGCGGCGCGGCCCTGAGGGGCGCTGCGGTGACCCGGGCCGCTGGCTAGCGCGGTGTCGCTGCGCCCGGCGCGCGGGCCGGTGCCTGTTCGATCAGCCTGACCATCGCCACGTAGCCGAGGCTGTTGGCGAGGGCCGCCGGCAGCACGCCCTGGCGGTCGCCGATCCGCGTGTCCGCGCCCGCCTCGACCAGCGCGCGCACGCAGGCCTCGTGACGCGTGCCCCCGTCGCCGAGCACGATCGCCTCGATCAGCGCGGTCCAGTGCAGCGTGTTGAGGTGGTCGAGCGGCGCGCCCGCGGCGATGAGGCGGCGCACCACGCCGTCGTGGCCGAGGTGGGCGGCGGCGATCAGCGCGGTGCCGTCCCAGCGGCTGGTGACGAGTTTCGCGCTTGCGCCGAGCGACAGCAGCAGCGCGAGCGTCGGCTCGTCGTCGGCGACCGCGGCGATGGTGACCGCGTCGTAGCGGTCGGCGTCCAGCGCGGCGGTGTCGGCGCCGGCGGCGACGAGCGCGCGGATCGCGTCGGGCTTCGCCGCGAAGGTGGCGACGTGCAGCGGCGTGCGGCCGTTGCTGTCGCGGACGTCGAGGCCGCGGCGGTCGGCGGCGGCGAGGCGGGTGACCGCAGCGGCATCGCCGCGGTGGGCGGCGGCGTGCAGGCCGGTGTAGGCGGCGGCTTCGGCGGGGGACGGGGCGGTCTGTGCGCTCG
>CAIUGQ010000074.1 GCA_903898725.1 uncultured Burkholderiales bacterium
AGTCGCAGCTCGGCCGGCTCGACGAGTCGGGCATCGTCTACATCGGTGCGGAAGTGCAGGCCGGCGACACGCTGGTCGGCAAGGTCACGCCCAAGGGCGAGACCCAGCTCACGCCGGAAGAGAAGCTGCTGCGCGCGATCTTCGGCGAGAAGGCCTCCGACGTGAAGGACACCTCGCTGCGCGTGCCCTCGGGCATGAGCGGCACGGTGATCGACGTCCAGGTCTTCACCCGTGAAGGCATCGTGCGCGACAAGCGCGCGCAGGCCATCATCGACGACGAGCTCAAGCGCTACCGCCTGGACCTCAACGACCAGCTGCGGATCGTCGAGAACGACTCGTTCGAGCGTCTCGAGCGCCTGCTGAACGGCAAGGTCGCCAACGGCGGCCCGAAGAAGCTGAACAAGGGCACGGCGATCGACACCGCCTACCTGCACGACCTCGACCGCTGGCAGTGGTTCGAGATCCGGCTGGCCGACGAGACGGCCGCCGGCCAGCTCGAGCAGGCCAAGGAGTCGATCGAGCAGAAGCGCCATTCCTTCGACCTCGCGTTCGAGGAGAAGCGCAAGAAGCTGACGCAGGGCGACGAGCTGCCCCCGGGCGTGCTCAAGATGGTCAAGGTCTACCTGGCCGTGAAGCGCCGCCTGCAGCCGGGAGACAAGATGGCCGGCCGGCACGGCAACAAGGGCGTGGTCTCGCGGATCGTTCCGGTCGAGGACATGCCGTACATGGCCGACGGGCGTCCGGTGGACATCGTGCTGAACCCGCTCGGCGTGCCGTCGCGGATGAACGTCGGTCAGATCCTGGAGACGCACCTGGGCTGGGCGGCCAAGGGCATCGGCCTGCGCATCGGCGAGATGCTGCAGCGTCATGCCAAGGTCTCCGAGCTGCGCCAGATGCTCGACAAGGTCTACAACAAGCACGGTCAGGCGGCGGAGCTCGACACGCTCGACGACACCGCCGTGGTCGAGCTCGCGCAGAACCTGTGCAACGGCGTGCCGTTCGCGACGCCGGTGTTCGACGGCGCCTCCGAGGAAGAGATCCGCGCGATGCTCGACATCGCCTTCCCGGACGAGGACCCGAACACCGCCAAGCTCGGCTTCAACGACCACAAGACGCAGCTGCACCTGTACGACGGCCGCACCGGCGAGCAGTTCGACCGTCACGTGACGGTCGGCTACATGCACGTGCTGAAGCTGCACCACCTGGTCGACGACAAGATGCACGCGCGCTCGACCGGCCCGTACTCGCTCGTCACCCAGCAGCCGCTGGGCGGCAAGGCGCAGTTCGGCGGCCAGCGCTTCGGCGAGATGGAGGTCTGGGCGCTCGAGGCCTACGGTGCGTCCTACACGCTGCAGGAGATGCTGACGGTCAAGTCGGACGACGTGAACGGACGGACCAAGGTCTACGAGAACCTGGTCAAGGGCGAGCACACCATCGACGCGGGCATGCCCGAGTCGTTCAACGTGCTGGTGAAGGAAATCCGCTCGCTGGGGATCGACATCGAT
>CAIUGQ010000075.1 GCA_903898725.1 uncultured Burkholderiales bacterium
CAATGCACAAGAACTCGACGCGCACCGAGGACCCCGACACCGCGCCCACCGCGACGGCGCTGCTCGATGTCGCCGAGCGCCTGTTCGCGCGCGACGGCATCACCGCCGTGTCGCTGCGCCAGATCGTCATCGCCGCCGGCCAGGGCAACCTGTCGGCGGCCCACTACCACTTCGGTTCTCGCGAGGGGCTGATCCGCGCGGTGGTCGAGCGGCGCATGCGCACCATCGACGCGGTGCGCCACCGGCGACTCGACGCGCTCGAGGCCGCGGACCGCGCGCAGGCGGTGCATGCCATCGTCGGCGCCGCGGTCGAGACGCTGGCCGAGGTGGTGCGTGACACGCCCTGGGGCCCGGACTACGTCCGGGTGCTGGCGCAGGCGCTGTTCGATGCGGACATGCGGCTGCTCGAGACCACCGATCCGTCGCTGCGCAGCGGCGTCGAGCGGGCACGCACGATGGCGCGCCGCCTGCTGCCCACGCTGCCGCGACCGGTGTTCGATGCGCGCATCGCGATCGTCCACCACGAGACCGCCTACACGTTCGCGCGCTGGATCGACGCGAACGGTCGTGTCGACGACGCCAATCGCCGCGGCTATCGGGCGATGGTGCGCGGGCTCGTCGAGTTCATGAGCGCCGGGCTGTCGGCACCGATGCTGCCGGTGCCCTCGCGCGTGCGGAGCGGCGCGAAGGACTGAAGCCGGCCGGCGAGCGGGCGACGCGGTTCGACCGCGACGCACCGCTGCCGGCCGAGCCGCCCGGTCAGTTCGAGCACTCGCCCTTGGGCATCGTGCCGGCCTTGCGGGCCATGTCGCACTCGGCCTTGACCTCGGCGCGCGTCTTGGTCGACTTGGTGCTCATGTCGGCCGGGTTCGCGCACTCGCCTTGCGCGACGGTGCCCGCCTTGCGGGCGGCATCACATTCGGCCTTGACCTCGGCGCGCGTGCGCATCGAGGTCTTGCCACCCGACGGGACCTGGGGTTCGGCCGTCGCACCCTTGGGCTGCGCGAAGGCCATGGGGCTGGCAAGCAGGCCGAGCACGACGGCGGATGCGGCGAGGAAGCGGTTGTTCATGCTGATTCTCCTGGTTGGGTTCGTTCTTGATGTCGATGCGCGATCGCATCGCAGTCCAACATCGATCCACCCAGGCGCTGTTTCAATGCTCGCTGTGCCGATGATTGATCTTCGTCAAACGCGACGTCAGTCGCGCTCGGCCGCGCCACGGCCTCGCTTTCGTTCCGCCCGGTCGCCGACTTAGGCTGGCTGATCGATGACCGAACGGGCGTACCGAGGCGAGCGACATGGGCACACGATTCGATCCTGGCACCCGCCGAGTGCTGCGCGGTTTCGTCGCGGCGGGGGCGCTGGCCGCCGGCGCCTGCGCCGCACCGTCGCGCTCCGGCAGCCAGCCCGAGGAGGGCTTCGAGTTCCGTTCGGCGCTCGAGCCGCAGCGGCCCGTCGTGGCGACGGGTCGGCTCGAAGTGATCGAGTTCTTCTGGTACGGCTGCCCGCACTGCAATGCGATGGAGCCGCCGCTCGCGAGGTGGCGCGCACGCCAGCCGCCGGATGTCGTCTTCCGCAAGGTTCATGCCGCGCTCGCGCCGCGTTGGTCGACCCACCAGCGCCTGTTCTTCGCGCTGCGCCAGCTCGGCGCGGACGAGGCCCTCGACGCACGCGTGTTCCGGGCGATCCATGTCGACGGCCTGCCGATCGACACACGCGATGCGGCCGCCGATCTCGTTGCCGCGGCCGGCCTCTCGCGCCCGGCGTTCCTGTCGGCCTGGGTCTCGCCCGCCACCGATGCGGCGATCCGCGATGCCGACGCGCTCGGGCAGGCGCTCGGCATCAGCGGGGTGCCCTCGCTCGCGGTGCAGGGCCGATGGGTGACGACGCCGACGATGGCAGGAAGCTATGCCGAGGCGCTCGCCGTGGTGGACGTGCTGCTCGAACGCGAGCGTGTGGCGACGCGCGGCGGTACCGGCGCGGCGACGCGCTGAGTGATCGAGTCACCGGGTCACGGAGTCGCCGAGCCACCGGGTCGTCGGAACGGCGAGTCGTGGGACGACCGGTGCCTCGCGTAGCATTCCGCCGCAGCCGGGCACTCCGATCCGGCCCCCGGGAGACGCGCGCCGATGAGTACCCACCGAATCACCCTAGCGGGGACGATCCTCGCGCTCGCCACGCTCGCGGCCTGCTCGAGCAGCGGCCCGCTGGCCGGTGCCGACCCCGCCGCCGGCTGCGCCGGCCTCGCCGGCACCGTGGTCCCCGCCACCGCGATCGGCCTGCCCAGCGGCGCCGCACGCATCGAGACCGCGAGCTTCGTGCCGGCCGCGCCGCTCTCGGTCCTCGAGCGCGGACCGACGCCGGCCGCACGCATCGTGCCCGCGGTGCCCGACCATTGCCGCCTGCTCGGGCGCATCGCGCCGCTCGACCCGGCCGCCCCCGACATCCGCTTCCAGCTCAACCTGCCGGTGCGGTGGAACGGCCGCTCGGTGCAGTACGGCGGCGGCGGCTTCAATGGCGTGCTGATCAGCGGGCTCGCCCTGGTGCCGGGCGCGCCCTACGACCGGCCCGCGCCGCTGGCGCAGGGCTACGCGACCGTCGGCACCGACTCGGGCCACGAGACGAAGCCCGGCCAGCCGCCGCAGGCCTTCGCGCTCAACGACGAGGCGCTGCTCAACTTCGCGCACGCCTCGTACAAGAAGGTCCGCGACGTGTCGGTCGCGCTGATGGCGCGGGCCTACGGCCGCGGCCCGCAGAAGCTGTACTTCGTCGGCAGCTCGGAGGGCGGGCGCGAAGGGCTCACGATGGCCCAGCGCTATCCGGCCGATTTCGACGGCATCCTCAGCCGCGTGCCGGTGATCCACTGGACCGCGCTGCAGCACGTCGGGCTGCGCGACGGCCTCGCGCTCACCGACGGCGGCTGGATGGATCCGCCGCGCGTTCGGCGCGTGCACGAGGCGGTGCTGGCGGCCTGCGACGGGGCCGACGGTCTCGCCGACGGCATCGTCTCCGACCCGGTCGGCTGCCGGCGCCGCTTCGACGTCGGCACGCTGGCCTGCGGCGCGCAGCCCACGCCCGACTGCCTGACGCCGCGCCAGGTCGCGGCGGTGCGCACGCTCGGCTCGCCGCTCGCGATGCCGGTGCCGCTGGCGAACGGCGCAGGCGAGTACCCGGGCCGCGGCCCGAGCGGCGAGGGCCTGCCCGCCGCCGGCCCGACCGGCGGCTGGATGGCGTGGTGGACCGGCTCGAGCGCACCCGCGATGCCGCCGCAGCCGTCCAACGGCATCGCCTGGTTCTACGGCGCCGGCGCGATCCAGTACTTCTATGCCCGCGACCCGAAGCTCGACCTGCGGACCTACCGCGCGCAGGACCATGCCGCGCGGATCCGCGAGGTGTCGGCGCTGATGGACTCGACGAACCCGGACCTGTCGGCGTTCCATGCGCGCGGCGGCCGGCTGATCGTCCTCGAGAACATGGCGGACTACGCGCAGAGCCCGTATGCGGGCATCGGCTACGTCGACTCGGTGATCGCGACGCTGGGCCGCGAGCGCGTCGACGCGTTCCTCAGGCTGTACACCGCGCCGGGCGTCGACCATGTCGGCTCCGGCGCGCCCGCCAATGCGGACCTGTTCGGCGCGCTGGTGGACTGGGTCGAGCGCGGCGAGGCGCCGCGCGCGCTGACGCTCGTCGAGCAGACGACGGCGCCGCCCTTCGCGGTGACCCGCGCCCGCCCGCTGTGCCGCTGGCCCGAGTGGCCGCGCCACACGGGTGGTGATCCTTCGCTCGCGTCGAGCTTCGCCTGCGTGCGCTGAACCCGCGAGCGGCGCATGCGGCACCCAACTTGGCGCGTCCGGGCTGGACGGCGTGTAACGTCTCAGGTGTAAGCTCGGCCGCCTCGCGGCATCGCACCGCCCCACCCGGCAGCCCGCCTGCCGCATCACAAGAGAGAGAACGCCCATGACCCGTACCGCTTCGCTGCTCCTCGCCTGCGCCCTCGCGCTGCCCGCCGCCGCCTCCGCGCAGAGCGTCTCGGCGGCCGCCGTCACCGGCTCCGCGCCCGGCGCCCGCATGGCCGCCGGCGAGGTCGACGTGCGCGCGCGCATCGTCGAGCTCGACAAGGCGTCCCGCACCGCGACGCTGCGCGGCCCGAACGGCAACGTGACCACGGTCACCGTGCCCGCCGAGGTGAAGAACTTCGACAAGGTCAACGTCGGCGACACCGTGGTGATCAAGCACATCATGGCGGTGGCCGTCCGGCTCGAGCCGCACACGGCGAGCGGCATCCGCGAGCTGGTGGAGTCCGACGTCGTCCGGGCGGCACCGGCGGGCGCGGCACCCGGCGTGTCCGAGGTGCGGCGGGTCGAGGTGCTCGCGGTGGTCCAGGGCCTGGACCGCAAGGCGCGGACCGCGACGCTGCGCGGCGTGCACCGGACGGTCCGCGTCTCGGTGCC
>CAIUGQ010000076.1 GCA_903898725.1 uncultured Burkholderiales bacterium
GTGTTCATGGTGTGTGGTCCTTGAAGTCGATGTGGGTAGGAGGTCGACGACGCCGGCATCCGGCTCGTGTCGGCGGCGCTTCATGTGCGTCGTCGATGGAATGCAGTGTGCCGGGCGTGCGGATCGCCCCGGACACGCCCAGGGATCGAAAGCGCGACGCTCGTGTCTCGCTTCGGTCTCGGGCGCGGGCGCCCGACCGCCGGTCCCCCGGCATCGACCGCTCGGGGGCGGGATTGAGGCCCGCGCGTCCTCAGGAGCCGTCGCGGGCCGCCTCGACGACCTCGAACACCCCGAGATCGATCGCCGCGCCGTTGACCAGCGCCTCGACCCGATGCACACCGGGGTAGTGCGTGCGCGTCGACATCTGCCGCAGCGACAGCCGCTTGCCGAAGGCCATCGTCCCGCCGGGCTCGAGTTCGCCGGCATCGAGCTTGAACACCTTCGTGCGCGGGGCACCGGCACGCGCACCCGCGTAGGTGACGCGCAGATCGACCAGCACCCGCTGCACGCGACGCGCCTCGCTCGCGAGCTCGAAGGCGACCGTGACCGCGCCGCCGATCGGGGCGCGGGCGGGCTCGATCGATGCGCGCTGCAAGGCCACCTTCGCGCGCGCCCCGTAGCCCAGCACGGTCAGCGCATGCGGATCCCCGCGCTTGACCAGCGTGCGCAGCGCATGGCGGATCAGCCGCACGCGCGCGGGCGGTGCATCCTCCGCCCAGCGCGTGCAGACCTCGACCAGCAGCGCGGGGTCGGCGCGGCCGAGGTCGTTCAGGTGGTTGGCGACCGAGCGCCGCACGTACTCGTCCGGGTCGTCGCGCAGCCGCTCGAGCAGCGCGATCACCGGCCGCGGGTCGCGCTCGAAGACCCGCAGGCGCGACGCCCAGGGCAGGCGGGGGCGCGTGCCCTCGGACACCAGCCGGCGCACGTGGACGTTCGGGTCCGCGCACCAGCGCTCGAGCACCGCGAGCATCTCGTGCGGATGCCGCTCGATGAACGGCCGGATGCCGAACTCGAACGAGAAGCGCTGCGTGATCGCATGCATCGCGCGCACCGATGCGTCGAGGTGCCCGAGCCCGCGCTCGGCCACCCAGTAGGTGTGCGGCAGGTACAGGAAGGGCGCCATGCCCTGCCCCATCGCCGAATCGACCGGCGGGCCGATCGAGCGCAGCACGATGTCGAGCGCCTCGGGATAGTCGGCGGGGAGGTGGTCGCCGAGCGCGCGCGCGATGTGGCGCGCGCGTGGCATCAGCTCGAGGTCCTCGTAGCCGCGCAGCGCCTGCTCGACGAAGGCGCGCGTCGGAAAGACCGGATGCACGCGCTCGATCATCGCGGCGATGCGCTGCGGGATCTCGGGCCCGTAGCGGGCCTTCAGGGGCTCGGCCATCGCGGACGCGAGCCGGTGTCGCTCAGACGGCTGCGGTCATCGCGGCCAGGCCGTCGGCGAGGTCGGCGATCAGGTCGTCCGCCTCCTCGAGGCCGCAATGGATCCGCACCAGCGGCCCGCCGGTCCAGGGCTGCGAGGTGCGCAGCGTCGCGATCTTCGCCGGCATGATCAGGCTCTCGAAGCCGCCCCACGAGTAGCCGATCCGGAAGAAGCGGCGGCGCTCGCACAGCGCGGCGAGCTGCGCCTGCGTGGCGGCCTTCAGCTCGAACGAGAACAGCCCGCTCGAGCCCGAGAAGTCGCGCTTCCACAGCGCATGCTGCGGATGCGAGGGCAGCGCCGGATGCAGCACGCGCGCCACCTCGGGCCGGGTCTCGAGCCAGCGCGCGACCTCGAGTGCCGTGGCCTCGTGGCGGCGCATCCGGACCTCGGCGGTCCGCAGGCCGCGCAGCACGAGGAAGGCATCGTCGCCGCCGACACACACGCCGAGCTGGCGCACCGCGGTCCACAGCGGCAGCCAGTGCTCCTCGCGGACGATGGCCGCGCCCATCAGCAGATCGGCATGTCCGCCCCAGTACTTGGTCAGCGGCAGCAGCGACACGTCGACGCCCCAGTCGAAGGGACGCGCCAACACCGGCGAGGCCCAGGCGTTGTCGATCATCGTCAGCACGCCGCGGGCGCGCGCGACGCCGCACATCGCCGGCACGTCCTGGATCTCGAAGGTGTAGCTGCCCGGGCTCTCGAGGTAGAGCACGCGGGTGTTCGGGCGGATCAGGGCCTCGATGCCGGCGCCGATCGTCGGCGGGTAGAACTCGGTCTCGACGCCGTAGCGCTTGAGCAGCGTGGTCGCGAAGGTGCGCGCCGGTCCGTAGACCGAGTCGCTCATCAGCACGTGGTCGCCGGGCGAGCAGTACGCCAGCAGCGGCACCGAGATCGCGGCCAGCCCGGAGGGCATCAGCGCTGCGCGGCAGCGGTGCGGTGCGCCCTCGACCTCGGCGAGCGCATCCATCAGCGCCATGGTCGTCGGCGTGCCGGAGGTCGCGTAGGTCGTGCGGTGCACCTCGCCGGCCATCGCCGCCGCGCCCTCGGCATCGGCCGCGGCGAGGGACTCGAACAGGACGCTGGAGGCACGCGTCACCGGCAGGTTCACGGTGGCGATGCTGCGGTCGAAGTGGCGGCCGGCGGCCACGAGGCGCGAGGACGCGGAGGGCGCGTCGTCGTGCGGAGTCGGTTCGGCGGAGGGCGTGCTCATCGTCGGATTATAGGGTTCGGAACCCGTGCCGCCGATCCGCCCGTCGCCCGCGTGCTAGCCTCGACGCACCCCTCCCCCAATGAACCAGACCGCCACCGACCCCCGTCGCGTCCTCGTCGGCGTGATGCTCGTGCTGCTGCTCGGCGCGATCAACCAGACGATCGTGGCGGTCGCGCTGCCGCGCATCGCCGAGCGGCTCGACGGCTTCGGCCTCATCGCCTGGGTGATCAGCGGCTACCTGGTGGCGGCCACCGTCGTCACCCCCATCTACGGCAAGCTCTTCGACCGGTACGGGGTGCGCATCGTGCTGGCCGGCGCCATCGCGGTGTTCGCCGTCGGCTCGCTCGGCTGCGCGCTGTCGACCTCGATGCCGATGCTGGTGGGCTTCCGCGTGCTGCAGGGCGTGGGCGGCGGCGGGCTGATCTCGGGTGCGCACGCGGCGATCGCGCAGACCGTCTCGCCCCGCGAGCGGGGCCGCTACCAGGCCTACTTCAGCAGCATGTTCGCGCTGGCGAGCGTCCTCGGGCCGGTGGCCGGCGGCTGGCTGACCGACGTGCTCTCCTGGCAGTGGGTGTTCGCCGCCAACCTGCCGCTGTCGCTCGCGGCGCTGCTGGTCATCCGCGAGCGCCTGCGTCCGCTGCCGATCCCGGGGCGGCGCAGCCCGATCGACGGCCCGGGCGCGCTGCTGCTGTCGCTCGGGCTCGCCGCGCTGCTGATCGCGATCACCCGTGCCGGCCAGGGCAAGCCATGGTTCGACGCGCAGAACGTCGGCTGGCTCGTCTCGGGCACGCTGCTGCTCGTCGGCTACGCGTGGCGCGAGCGCAGCGTCGCCGATCCGGTGCTGCCGCTGCCGCTGCTGCGCAGCCGCATCGTCGCGCTCGGGCTGATGACGCAGTTCCTCGGTCACGGGCTGATGATCACGCTCACCGTGATGGTGCCGCTCGAGCTGCAGCTCGTCGCGGGCCTCGCGCCGGCGGCCGCGGCCACCCACCTGATCGCGCTGTCGATGGGGCCGCCGGTGGGCTCGATGATCGCGGGCCGCACGATGGCCGCGACCGGCCGCTACCGCCCGCAGCAGTCGATCGGCGCGCTCGGCAATGCGCTCGCGGTCTTCGCGCTCGCCGCGGCGATCGGGTTCGACGCGCCCGACTGGATCGCGGGCACGCTGCTCTTCGTCGCGGGCGTGGGCTTCGGCCTGCAGTTCCCGACCACACTGGTCGCGATCCAGAGCGCCGCGCCCGCCGAGCACCTGGGTGCGACGATCGCGGCGGTGAACTTCGTGCGCTCGCTGGGCGGGGCGCTCGGCATCGCGCTGCTGTCGACGATGCTGCTCGAGCTGCTGCGCCACGGTGCCCCCGAGCTCGCGGGCGAGGCCGCCGGCGCCGACGTGATGCGTGCGCTCACCGAGACCGGCGCCGACGCGCTGCGCACACGGATGCAGCCGGTCGCCGAACGCGCGTTCATCGCGATCTTCGTGACCTGCGGGCTCACCAGCCTCGTTGTGCTCGGGCTGTTCAGGGCGATGCCGGAGCGCACGCTGCGCGGCTGAGCCCCGCCGTGCACGGCCGAGCGCGGCGGGGCGCGGCCCGGCGACGACGCCCGAAGCGTGGCCGCCGGGCCCGGGCCATTCTCGTGCCCGGATCGCAGAACGGGTCGCGCAGCGGGTTACAATCGTGTCCGTTCCGTCGTCCCCGATGGCCGAGCCGCCGCGCTCCCGCACCACCGCGACACCGGCCCGCGCACTCTGCGGTCCCATGATCACGGGCTGCGAGACCCGCGCGCTGCCGGGCCCCCTTCACGTCCCCCGGTCGATGTCCGAGCCCACTGCCGATCCGTCGTCGCCCGCCTCCGCGGGCGCATCCACCGCCTCGCCGCTGCGTACCGCAGCGCGGCCTGCGGCCGAGTTCAAGGGCCTGTCGCATCCCGCGCTGCGGCTGATGCTCAACGAGCCCGACGACTCGGCGATCGCGGCTGCGCTCGACACGCTGCTCGGCGACGACGAGGACGCGTTCGAATGGCAGCCGGTCGTCGTCGACGCGGCCCGCATCGCGTCGTCCGACACGCTGGACCTGGCGGCCCTGACCGCGCGGCTGCGTGCCTCGCACCTGCATCCGGTGGCGCTGGCCGGCGCGAACGGTGCGCTGCGCGACGAGGCCGAGCGGCTGCAGCTCGGCTGGCTCGCGGCCCTGCCGGAGCGGCGCGGCCGCAGCACCGAGGCGACGGCCGAGCCTGCCGAGCCCGA
>CAIUGQ010000077.1 GCA_903898725.1 uncultured Burkholderiales bacterium
GCAAGGCTGCTGAACAACCTGGTGGTGGACAAGGGGGCGCCGCGGGTGCAAATCGTGGCGCCGGCGGCGAAGCCCTAGCGAACCGGGCAGGGCGAGCGCGCATGCTGCCGTTTCATCCGCGTCCGATGCGTGTGGCACTGCAGGCGTCGTTTGCCGCGACGCTCCTGGCGGCGATCGACTCGACGGGTGTCGCCGAGCCGCCTCGTGACGCGTCGACCGCGTCGCTCGCCTGCGCCGCGACAACCGTGATCGTCCGCAGCGCGGAGGCGGGTGATGCCGAGGACCTGTGTCGTGGCGCCGCCGCAGCGACGGTCTTCTTCCGCGCGCTCGGTCGATCGACCGACACCCCCCTGGCGCTGGATGTGGTCGAGCAACTGCCGTTGGACGTCGATCGCCGTGCCGTGGGCTGCTTCAGTCGCCGGAATCTGCGTGCTTATGTGCTCACCTACGCGGCATTCGGTTCGCGGCAGACCTGGCTCGGGCTGCCGGTCAGTCGTGAGCTCTACACGAGCGTGGGCGCGCACGAGGTGGCGCATGCGCTGACGGCCTGCACAGCGGCGGCCCATCCGCTGTCCGTCCAGGCGACGGAGTACATCGCGTCCGTGGTGATGTTCGGCACGATGCACACTCCGTCTCGGGACGCGGTGCTCGCGCTGTACCCGGAGGCGGACTTCGCGAGCGACTGGGACATCACGGACGTGGCCTACGGGCTCGACCCCGTCCGCTTCGGAGTCGGCGCGTATCGGCATTTCCTGCGGGAACCGGATCCCGCGAGCTTCCTGCGTTCGGTCCTCGACGGCGGCGTGCTGGGCGAGCGTTTCCATTACTGAACGTGGGGCGCTCGGGCGGCGAACGGTGCCGGCGCGATTCAGGGCCGCCAGAGCGTCGGCATCCGGCCCCCAGGCGATAGACTCGACTTCTCCATCCGTCCGATCCATCCCCTGCAGGGAACCCAGCGATGCCTGACCCGCGTTCCGCCACGTCGCCCATCCGGTTCGCGTCGGTGCTGCTCCTCCTCGGTGGCCTCGCCGGCTGCGCAGGCACGGTCGTCTCGGTCGACCCCGCCCCGCGTGCCGCCATGCCGAGCGTCGGATGCTCCCCGTACGAGGGCATCTGGTCACAGGGCGGCCGCAACATCCCGATCACACGGTCCGGTCAGCGCCTCACGGTGAACATGGCGGCGTTCGGCCGGCCGGTGGCCTTGGGCCGCGTGATCGGCGATCGACAGATCGAAGTGAGCTTCCCGGATGACGCGACCTTCACCGGCGTGATCGACGGGCAGGGCTCGATCCGGTGGAGCAACGGCACGGCCTGGCAGGCCACCGGCTTCTCGGGCAGGTGGCGACACGACGGGCGGCCCGGCCCGGTCGTGACCCAGTACGGCGACCGGCTCGACGTGAACATGGCGGCCTACGGACGCCCGAACGCGCAAGGTGTCCTGACCGGGCCCTCTTCAGTGAGCGTGCGGTTCCCGGACGATGCGATCCACTCGGCCACCCTGGTCGGTCCGGCCTGCCTGCAGTGGTCGAACGGGACCTACTGGACGAGGTAACCGGTCCGGGTACACCTCGCTGACGATCTGGAATCCGCCTGTGCTCGACGCGAGCGCTTCACCTATCATCGATCCGTCGGGCCCGGGCATGCCGTCGATCCGACATCCGGACACTCGGGCGAGGAGGCCACCGATGCTCAGCCAGGAACAGATCCGCCAGTACCGCCAGGACGGTGCCACGCACCTGCGCGCCGTGATCGCGCCCGAATGGGTCGAGCGCCTGCGCGCCGGCGTCGAGACGAACCTCGCCGACCCGGGCCAGTACGCGAAGTTCTACACGCCCGAAGGGCAGCCCGGAAAGTTCTTCGGGGACTACTGCAACTGGGCCCGCATCCCCGAATACAAGGCGTTCTTCGTCGAGTCCGGGCTCGCGGCCGTCGCGGCCGAGCTGATGGGCAGCGTCAAGGTCAACCTGTACCACGAGCATGTGCTGGTCAAGGAGCCGGGCACGCGCGAGAAGACGCCCTGGCATCACGACCAGCCCTACTATCCGGTCGACGGCGAGCAGATCGTCAGCTTCTGGATCCCGCTGGACCCGGTGGCCCGAACGACCTGCCCGCAGTACGTGGCGGGCTCGCACCGCTGGGGCAAGTGGTATGCGCCCAAGCGCTTCGCCGACTCTCAGGATCACTCGAACCCGTCGGCCGACTACGAGTCGGTCCCCGACGAGGACACGCTGCGTCGCGAGCACACGCTGCTGGCCTACGACCTGGAGCCCGGCGACTGCATCGCCTTCCACGGCCTGACGCTGCACGGCGCGCCGGGCAACGAGCATTCCGGTCGCCGTCGTGCCTTCGCGGCGCGCTTCACCGGTGACGATGCGCGCTTCGTGCTGCGTGAGGGGTTCATGTCGCCGCCGCCGCCGACGGCGGGCGGGCCGGTGTCCGGAAGCCCGATGGACTCGGACGCATTTCCGGTGGTCTGGCGCTCGGGCACCGCGGCACGGCTACTCGCCGACGGCACGATCAGCACGGTCTGACGCGCGGCTGCTCCGGACGCGCGTCGACAAGCGCTATTCGCCGACCAGCACGACCTGACCGTCGGCCAGCAGCACGGCGACGGCCGTGGCGTCGCGGATCGCTGCAGTCATCGTGACCCGGCCCGGCAGCGGGACCGTGAACGATTCGGCCCACTCGGCGGCCGGGTCCAGCACGCGCAGCAGGCGGCCGTCCTGGCTGGGCACGACGAGTCGGCCGCGCACCCAGGCCGCGAGGTCGGTCTCGCGCGAGCCGATGGCGTGCGTGCTGACGTCGGTCATCAGGCGACGGCGAGTCAGCTGGGCCCCGTCGAGCCGATAGGTGTGCAGCACGCCGCCGATGTGGGGCGTGTGCACGGCGACCAGGTGCGTGCCTTGCGTGGTCGGCGCGAGCCAGCGGTGGAAGCCGCCCACCGTGTCGCCGAGCGCGGCCAGGCGAAGCGCCTGTGCCTGCTGCGGGTCGGCCGTCACCAGCGCGAGCTGCCCGCCTTCGGGCCCGGAGCGCACGGTCAGCAGGCCGGCCGCGCCGCGAGCCTCCGGCAGCCGGACCGGCCGAGGCTCGATGTCCTCGAAGACGTGAGGCGCCGGCAGCGCCAATGTGCGCATCGCCTTGAGGTCGTGCCGCTCCAGCCAGATCAGTCGCGTGGCCTCGATGCGATCGCCGAGCACGCCGTGGGCGTAGCGTCGGTCATCGGGGCCGGCCAGCACGGCGATGTGACCGCCATCCCCGCTGCCGTCCAGGTCGACCTGCACCGGGCGCGCGTCCGGCAGCACGGCCTCCTGCGAACGCGAGACCTCGTGCCAGTCCGAGCTTTGACGAGGTTCGAAGCGCGCCACGCGGTGCGGTGCGTCCCGCGGGTCGTCGGGGCCCTCGATCACGATGGCCAGCACGGCCAGCGGCAGGACGAGCAGCCCGGCGTGCGGCGCGAGCCGGGCCGATGCCACGGTGCCGATGCGGCCGTCTTCCCAGACCCAGAGGCCGCCGCGTGCGGTCCGTGCGGCGATGCGACCGTGTCCTGTGCCGATGCGCGACGCGGGTTCGATCCCGCTCGCGAGTCGCCGCGGACGCGGACCTTCGGGCGACAGGGCCCACAGGGTCCCGCTCGCATCGAGGCCCAGCAGGCCGGTGGGCCCGCCGGGATGGATGCGGCGCAGGGGCTCGGCGGTCGCCGCTGCGCGGACCCGCCAGGGGGCGGACGCGGCGATCGCGACGGTGGGGGCGATGGTGGCGGTCCACGCGCCGCACAGCGCCTTCAGCGTGCGGCGGCGCGACCGGTTCGCGTCCAGGGCCGGGACAGCCGGGCGCGGCATCGGGGTCATTCGGGCCGATGGGGCCGAAGGGGCCGAGGGGGCTGAAAGTGACGAGGGTGGCGCGAGGGTGCGATTCATGATCCTGCGCGAGTGGCGATGGGCAGTGTGCGTCGACTTCAGGGGCCAGGCTGCTGCGAGCCTGACTCATCCCAGGGGCCCGAC
>CAIUGQ010000078.1 GCA_903898725.1 uncultured Burkholderiales bacterium
ATAGTTGAGGGCTTCTCAGGGCCGATAGCTCAGCTGGGAGAGCGCCGCGTTCGCAATGCGGAGGTCGGGAGTTCGATCCTCCTTCGGTCCACCAAGATCCATACAAAAAGGCCAGGGCACCGTCCCTGGCCTTTTTGCATCCAGGGAGCGCGACCATGAGCTACACCACCCTAGGCTGGCAGATCGACGACCGTGTCCTGACGCTGACGCTGAACCGTCCGGAGCAGTTGAACGCCTTCACCGTGACCATGGCCGACGAGTTGGTCGACGCCTACCGGCGGGCGAGCGCGGACGACGCCATCGGCGCCGTCGTGGTCACCGGCGCGGGCCGGGCCTTCTGCGCGGGTATGGACCTGTCGGTCGGCGGCAACGTCTTCGGCCTCGACGAGTCGCTCGATCCGAGCCTCGATGCCCTGCGCGCGGGCTGGGACGATCCGGCGATCGTCGCGGGGGTGCGCGACACCGGCGGGCGCGTGTCGCTCGCGGTCTACGAGTGCGCCAAGCCCGTGATCGGCGCGATCAACGGGGCGGCCGTCGGCATCGGGGCGACGATGACGCTGCCGATGGACATCCGGCTCGCGTCGGACCGGGCCCGGATCGGCTTCGTGTTCGGCCGGATCGGCGTGGTGCCCGAGGCGTGCTCGACCTGGTTCCTGCCGAAGCTGGTCGGCCTGCCGCAGGCGCTCGACTGGGTCTACTCGGCCGACATCCTGACGGCCGATCAGGCGATGGCGGGCGGCCTGCTCAAGGCGGTGGTGCCGCACGACCAGCTGCTCGCCGAGGCGCATGCGCTCGCCCGCCGCTACATCGATCGGCGCAGCCCGGTGTCGATCGCGCTGATGCGCCAGATGCTGATGCGCAACCCGGCGCTGCCGCATCCGTCCGAGGCGCACGCGATCGAGTCGCTCGCGATGCTGCACACCAGCCGCAACGATGGCCGGGAAGGCGTGGCCTCGTTCGTCGCCAAGCGCCCGGCGCAGTTCGAGGGCCGGGTGTCCGACGGGATGCCGTCGTTCTATCCGTGGTGGTGAGGCGTCCCTGAGCCTAGCCGCCGGCCGTCTCTGAAGCCAGGCCGGCGACCGGTCGCTCGGGTCCACCGCTCGACGCGGGCGCCGCAGGCCGCCCACGCGGCCGTGCTGCGGCGATGCACCGTGCGTCGCTGCAGCGGATCGGGTACAAACGCGGGATGGACACCTCCACCACCACCCCCTCGCGCTTCGACTACGTCATCATCGGCGCCGGCTCCGCCGGCTGCGTGCTGGCCGCCCGCCTCTCCGAGGATCCGACGGTCACGGTCGCGCTGCTCGAGGCCGGCCCGCCCGACGCGAGCGTGCTGATCCACTGCCCCGCCGGACTGGCGCTGCTGGCCAAGACCGGCCAGGCGAACTGGGCGTACGACACGGTGCCGCAGGCCGGGCTGGGCGGGCGCCGCGGCTACCAGCCGCGCGGCAAGGTCCTCGGCGGCTCGAGCTCGGTCAACGCGATGATCTACGCGCGCGGCGTGCCGGCCGACTACGACCACTGGGCCTCGCTCGGCAACCCCGGCTGGGGCTGGGACGACGTGCTGCCGCTGTTCAGGCGGGCCGAGCACAACGAGCGCGGCGCCGACGCGCTGCACGGCACCGGCGGGCCGCTCAATGTCGCCGACCTGCGCTCGCCCAACCCGTTCGCGCGCGCGTTCATCGAGGCCGGCGTGCAGGCCGGCCTGCCCGAGAACCCCGACTTCAACGGCCCGTCGCAGGAAGGCGTGGGCTGGTACCAGGTCACCCACCGCAACGGCGAGCGCTTCAGCGCCGCGAAGGGCTACCTGACGCCTGCGCTGGCGCGCCCCAACCTGAAGGTGATCACCGGCGCGCAGGCCACGCGGCTGCTGCTCGACGGGCGGCGTGCCACCGGCGTCGAGTACCGCCTCGCCGACGGCTCGAGCGTGCGGGCGCTCGCGCACCGCGAGGTGCTGCTGTCCTCGGGGGCGTTCGGCTCGCCGCAGCTGCTGATGCTGTCGGGCATCGGCCCGGGGGCGCACCTGCGCGAGCACGGCATCCCGGTGGTCCACGACCTGCGCGGCGTCGGACAGGCGCTGCACGACCATCCGGACGTGGTGCAGGTGGTGAACGCGCCGGGCCGCACCGACCTGTTCGGCCTGTCGGTCGCGGGCGTCGGCCGACTGCTGCGCGGCGTGTTCGAGTGGCGCGAGAAGCGCACCGGGCCGCTGACCACAAACTTCGCCGAGGCCGGCGCGTTCCTGCGCTCGCGGCCGGAGGAGACACTGCCCGACCTGCAGCTGCACTTCGTCATCGGCAAGCTGGTCGACCACGGGCGCAAGACGGTGTTCGGCCACGGCTACTCGTGCCATGTCTGCCTGCTGCGCCCGAAGAGCCGCGGCAGCGTGCGGCTGGCGAGCGCCGACCCGATGGCCGCGCCGGCGATCGACCCGGCCTTCCTCGCCGAGCGCGAGGACGTCGACGCGATGGTCCGCGGCTTCCGGCTGATGCGCGACATCCTCGGGCAGCCCGCGCTCGCGGCCTTCGGTGGCGTCGAGCTGCCGGCCTCCGCCGGTGCGCGCAGCGACGCGCAGATCGAGGCGTTCCTGCGGGAACGTGCCGACACGATCTACCACCCGGTGGGCAGCTGCGCGATGGGGCCGGGGCCGGACGCGGTCGTCGACGCCTCGCTGCGCGTGCACGGCATCGAGGCGCTGCGGGTCGTCGACGCGTCGGTGATGCCGCGCATCGTCGGCGGCAACACCAATGCGCCGACGATCATGATCGCGGAGAAGGCGGTCGACCTGATCCGCGCGCAGGCGCGGGCGGGGCAGGGAGTGGCGGCGATCGCGGCCTGAGCGCGGCCCTGCCGACGGCACGATCACACTGCGGCCCGGCCGACGGCGCGATCACCTCGCGAGCCGGGTGCCTGCGGTTGGCGCGTGCGGACCGGCGCCGATCCGCTCAGGCGGCGCGAGCGGTCTTCGCGTCGATCGCCTGCTGGCGGCGCAGCACGGTGCGCGCGCGCTCGACGATCGGCAGGTCGACCATCCGCCCCTTCCACTCGAAGGCCGCGCGGCCCGCACCGACCTCGCGCTCGAAGGCCTCGAGCATCTCGCGCGCGGCGACGACCTCGGCCGGGTCGGGCGCGAAGCACGTGTTGCAGATCACCACCTGCGAGGGGTGGATGCAGAAGGCGCCCTCGAAGCCGAGTCGGCGCGCGCGCACGATCCGCGCGCGGAACGCGTCGGGGTCGCGGTAGTCGGCCACCGAGCCGATGAAGCCGATCGGCAGCACGCCGGCGCGCCGGGCGGCGCGCACGTTCTGCACGTTGGGCACGTACATCGCATCGTCGTCGACGGTCGAGCCGAGCGACGCCGCGAGGTCCTCGCCACCGATGATCTGGCCGACCACGCGCGAGTGGGCGGCGGCGATGTCGTCGAGCTGCGCGAGGCCCTGCGCGTCCTCGATCATGGTGATGATCCGCGTGTGCCCGACGGGCAGGCCGCGCTCGCGCTCGAGCCCGGCGAGCACCTCGGCCAGCTCGCGCACGAACGAGGCATCGGGCACCTTCGGCATCGCGATCGCCTTCACCGAGCCGCGCACGGTGGCCTCGAGGTCGCGGACCAGCATCCGCCAGGGCCGGTTCACGCGGACCGTGACGTCGCGCCCTGCGGCGGCGAAGCGGTCCGCGATTGCGGCGACGCGCGCCCGCGCCTCGTCCTTCTGCGCGGGGCCCACGCTGTCCTCGAGGTCGATCTGCAGCGCGTCGGCAGGGCCCTTGAGCGCGCTCTCGACGAACCGGTCGCTGACTGCGGGCACGAACAGGATCGAGCGCCAGACCGGCAGCTCGCGGACATCGGTGGAGACGTGCACGGAGGGTGTCCTCGGGGTCAGGGCAGGCGGGCGAGCTCGGCGAGGATCTCGTCGGTGTGCTCGCCGAGCTCGGGGGCGGGACGGCGGAATCCGCCGGGGCTCGCGCCCAGGCGCGGCACGACGTTGTGCATCGGGATCGAGCCGAGCTCGCGGTCCTCGACCTCCACGATCGCCTCGCGACCGAGGGTGTACGGATGCTCCAGCAGCTCGGCCATGTTGCAGACGGGCCCGACGGTGACCCCCGCGGCCTCGAAGAGCGCGAGGTTCTCGGCCGTGTCGCGCTCGCCGATGAAGCCGCCGATGATCGCGTCGAGCGCATCGCGGTTCGCGACGCGGGCGGTGTTGTCGACGAAGCGCGCATCGGCCTTGAGTTCGGGCCGGCCGAGGGTGTCGAAGATCCGCATCGCCATCGACTGCATCGAGCCCGACAGCGCGACGAAGCCGCCATCGCGGCAGCGGTAGACGTTGCGCGGCGCGGCATGCGTCGACTGGTTGCCGGCGCGCATCGTCGCCTCGCCGGTCAGCCGGGTCTTGGCCGCCTCGGAGGCGATGGTGGAGAAGATCGGCTCGAACAGCGACAGGTCGATCACCTGGCCGCGGCCCTCGCGCTCGGCCACGCGCAGCGCGGTCATCGTCGCGAAGGCGCCCTGCATGCCGGCGATCATGTCGGCGAGCGCCAGTGGCGGCAGCGCGGGCGGGCGGTCGGGGAAGCCATTGAGGTGCGCGAAGCCGCTCATCGCCTCCACCAGCGTGCCGAAGCCCGGCTTGTGCGCGTAAGGACCGGTCTGGCCCCAGCCGGAGATCCGCACGATCACCAGCGCCGGGTTGGCGGCGAGCAGGTCGGCGGGCACCAGGCCCATCTTCTCGAGTCCGCCGGGCACGAAGTTCTCGACCATCACCTGGGCGTGCGCGAGCAGCTTGCGCAGCGTCGCGAGGCCCGCGTCGCTGCGCAGGTCGAGGGTCATCGAGCGCTTGTTGCGGCCGTAGACCTTCCAGTAGATCGGCTGGCCGGCCTCCGACCAGCGACGCAGGTCGTCGCCCTCGCCGGGGCGCTCGACCTTGATCACGTCGGCGCCGAAGTCGGCGAGCTGCAGCGTCAGCATGTTGCCGGCGACGAGCCGGGACAGGTCGATGACGCGGATGCCGTCGAGCGGGCCGCGGGCGGTGGGGTCGAAGCGGATCATGGCGCGGCGATCATACGCCGCGTGCCGGCGGGGCCGGAGCGACGTGGTTCCGTTCGATCGGGCCGCCGACCCCGGGGGCCGCGGGTCGCGCGGCGGAAGGCTGAGTTCGCGCGGCGGAAGGCGGAGGTCGCGCGGCGGGAAGCGCTCAGGCCGCCGTGCCCAGGCGCCTGCGGACCGCCTCGTGGTGATCGCCGCGTCCGGCGCGTCCGACCAGCACCAGCGTCGGCGTGCGAGAGAGCAGGTCGCGCGCGGCCGCCACCAGTGCGTCCTCGCCGATCGACATCGTGGTGGCGATGCGCTCGTCGGGCGACAGCACGCGGCCGTGGACCAGCAGGTCGCGGGCGATGGTCTCGGCCAGCTCCATCGGCCGCTCGAGGCTGCGTGCGAGGTGGGTGGCCTGCTGGTTGCGGGTGCGCTCGAGGTCTTCGGGCGCGATGCGCCGGGTGAGCGCCGACAGCTCGTCGCAGACGACGTCGAAGAACACGCGCAGGTTGCGCGGCGCGACGCCGGCGGTCACCTGCAGGGTGCCGCAGTCGTCGTGGCCCTCGGTCCAGGCGTCGATCTGGTAGGCCAGGCCGCGCTGCTCGCGCACCGACTGGAAGAGCGGCGACGACATGCCGCCGCCGAGCAGCTCGCCGAGCAGCTCGTAGACCGGGTAGGTGGGATCGGTGCGCGCGGGCACCGGCCAGCCGAGCGCGACCGAGGTCTGCTCGTAGTCGTCGTCGACGTGGCGGTAGCCGCCCGCGTAGCGCGCGATCTCGCGCTCGACCGGCGTGCCGGCGGGCAGGTCGCCGAAGCGGCGCTCGACCTCGTCGGCGAAGCGCGCGTGGTCGACGTCGCCGGCGGCCGCGACCACCATGTTGGCGGCGCGGTAGTGGGTGCCGAGATAGCCGAGGAAGTCGTCGCGGGTCACCCGCTTGACGAAGCGCGCGCTGCCGAGGATGGGCCGCCCGAACGACTGCTTCGGCCAGGCCTTCAGGTCGAACTCGTCCTGGGCGATCGACTCCGGGTCGTCGGCCGCGTCGCCCAGCTCCTGCAGGATCACCTGGCGCTCGCGCTCGATCTCCTCGACCGGGAAGGTCGAGCGGCGGATCACGTCGGCCAGCACGTCGAGCGCCACCGCCATGTGCTCGGCCAGCAGCACCGTGTGGTAGGCGGTGTGGTCCTTGGCGGTGTAGGCGTTCATCGACGCGCCGACCCGCTCGATCTCGAGCGAGATGCGGCGCGCGTCGCGGGTCTCGGTGCCCTTGAACGCCATGTGCTCGAGGAAGTGCGAGATGCCGTTGAGCGCCGCCGGCTCGTCGCGCGAGCCGACCCGCACGAAGGCGCCGACCGCCGCGGTGCGAAAGCCCGGCAGCCGGACCGAGGCGATGGTGAGGCCATTGGCGAGCACGCGCGTGCGCACGTCCATCGGCGCGGGGCCGGGGGCGGTGCCGGGTCGGGGCTGTGCTCGGCCGATGGTCACGATCGTGCCTTCTTCCAGGCCTCGTAGCGGGCGCGCTGCTCGGCGTTCGGCGGATACAGGCCCGGCAGCGGGGCACCCGCGTCGACCTCGCCCATGATCCAGGCCTCGAGGCGCTCCTGCTCGGGGGCGGCCTCGGCGATCGCCTGCGCGATGGCCGCGGGCACCAGCACCGCGCCGTCGCCGTCGGCGACGATCCAGTCGTCGGGGAACACCGCGACGCCGCCGCAGCCGATCGGCTGCTGCCAGGCGACGAAGGTCAGGCCGGCGACCGAGGGCGGGGCGGCCGTGCCCCGGCACCAGACGGGCAGCCCGGTGCCGAGCACGCCCTCGGCATCGCGCACGACGCCGTCGGTGACCAGTGCGGCGACCTGGCGCTTGGCCATCCGCGCGCAGAGGATGTCGCCGAAGATGCCGGCGTCGGTCACGCCCATCGCGTCGACGACCGCCACGCAGCCGGCCGGCATCGCCTCGATGGCGGCACGGGTGGAGATCGGCGAGGACCAGGACTCGGGCGTGGCCAGGTCCTCGCGGGCCGGCACGAAGCGAAGCGTGAACGCCCGCCCGACGACCCGCGGCCCGCCGGCGCGCAGCGGTGCCGCGCCGCGCAGCCAGGTGTTGCGCAGGCCGTGCTTGAGCAGCAGCGTGGTGAGGGTCGCGGTGGTGACGCCCCGCAGGGCGTCGGCGATGGCGGAGTCGGACATCGGTCGGGGCGGCCGGGCAGGACAGCGGGAACGGGGCAGTCTACACGCGCCGACGGCCGCGGCCGGCGGTGCCCCCTTCAGTGGCGCAGGGGCCTGACCGGCCGGGTCGGCCCGACGGCGGCGGCCCGCAGCCGCTCGGCGAACGCGTGGGCGTCGATCGGCATGCCGAGCAGGAAGCCCTGGCCATCCTCGCAGCCGATCCGCCGCAGCGCGGCCAGCTGCGCATCGGTCTCGATGCCCTCGGCGGTCACGCACAGGCCCAGCGTGCGGCTCATCGCGACGATGGTCTCGACGATCGCCAGCGCACTGGTGTCGTCGGGCAGGTCGTGCACGAAGCTGCGGTCGATCTTGAGCCGGTCGAGCGGCAGGTGCTTGAGCGCCGACAGCGACGAGTAGCCGGTGCCGAAGTCGTCGATGGCGATGCGCACGCCGAGCGCCCGGATGGCATCGAGCTGGTGCAGCGACGCCGCCCCGGCCCGCAATGCGGTCTCGGTCACCTCGATCTCCAGCCGGTCGGGCGACAGCCCGGAGGACTCGAGCAGGCGCCGCAGCCGGCCGGCGAAGTCGCCGCGCTCGAGCTGGCGGGGCGAGACGTTCATGCACAGCCGAGGCGGCATCAGCCCCGCGTCGGCCCAGGCGCGGGCGTGTTCGCAGATCCGCTCGAGCACGAACACGCCGATCGTCTCGATCAGCCCGCTGTCCTCGGCGACCGGCACGAACTGCTGCGGCGCCACCGAGACGCCGTCCTCGCGGCGCCAGCGCAGCAGCGCCTCGGCGGCGACCAGGCTGGCATCGCGCAGCGCGAAGATCGGCTGGAAGTGCAGCTCGAGCTCGCCGCGCTCGAGCGAGCGGCGCAGCCCCTGCTCGACGTCCAGACGCCGGCGCGCGCGCCGAGCCAGGGCCCGGGTGTAGAAGGACACGTGGTTTCGGCCGCTGGCCTTGGCCGCATACATCGCCGAGTCGGCCGCCATCATCAGCGAGCCGCGGTCGCCGCCGTCCTGCGGGAACACCGCGACGCCGATGCTCGCGGTGCCCTTGACCCCGCGGCCGCCGACGTCGACCGGCTCGGCCAGCAGCGAGAGCAGCTTGTCGGCGAGCCGGCTCGCGTCCTCGGGCTGCGCGAGGTCGGTCATCACCACGACGAACTCGTCGCCGCCCAGCCGCGCCGCGGTGTCGGCGTCGCGGATCGACGCACGCAGGCGCCGGCCGACCTCCTGCAGCAGCCGGTCGCCCGCGGCGTGGCCGAGCGAATCGTTGATCGTCTTGAAGCCGTCGAGGTCGATGAACATCAGCGCGACCCCATGGCCGAGCCGGCGCGCGCGCTGCAGCTCGTGGTCGAGCCGCTCGTCGAGCAGCGCACGGTTCGGCAGGCCCGTCAGCACGTCATGGTGCGCGAGGTAGTTCAGCTGTTCCTGCGCCCGCCGCATCGAGGTCAGGTCCGAGCAGGTCAGCACGTACCGCACCTCGTCGTCCTCGGCCTCGGGCACGCGGCTCGCCGTCTGCAGCGCGACCAGCAGCAGGCCATCGCGCCGGCGCAGGCCGACCTCGCCGCGCCAGTGGCCGTCGGGTGCCGTCGCGAGCGCCGCCCAGAAGCCCTCTGGATGCGGCGGATCGTGCAGCAGCGCGTCGGTGTCGCGACCGAGGACTTCGGCCTCGGTCCAGCCGGTGAGCGCGACGAACGCCGGGTTCACCGACACGATGCGCCGCCGGGTGTCGGCCATCACGATCGCATCGGCCGTCCGCTCGTAGACGATGCCCGCCTGCCGCAGCCGCTCCTCGGCGTGGCGGCGCGCCGTCACGTCGCGCAGCAGGCCGACGACGCGGGTGGACACGCCGGTCTCGACGCTGCCGCGCAGCTCGCCGAGTCGCGTGCCGGCGAGCGGCGTGGCGTTGAGCTCGATCCATCGGCCACCCGCCTCCGGGTCGGCCTCGGGGCCCGCCAGCGGACCAGCCTGCGGACTCGGATGCGGACCCGAATGCGGACCCGTCACGGGCCACACGCCGCTGACCGGCTGCCCCCGGACGAGCGTCGCGCGGATCGACTCCCGGTCGGCGGCGGCGAAGCCCGCGAGCAGCTGCGACAGGTCGCCGGGCACCGCGTCCGGCCGGGCGAACGTGCCGCGGTCGGTGCGCGGATCCCAGTCCCACACGACGAGTCCGGCGACGTCCATCGCGAGCCGCAGCCGCTCTTCGCTGCGCTCGACGGCGGCGTCGGCGTCGTGCCGCGCGAGCGCGACCTGGATCGTCGCGTGCAGTTCGCGGCTCTCGTAGGGCTTGATCAGGTAGCCGTAGGGGCGGCTCGACTGCGCGCGGGCGAGCGTCTCGTCCTCCGCATAGGCGGTCATGAAGACCACCGGCGTGCGCGAGGTCCGCCGGATCCGGCAGGCGGCCTCGATGCCGTCGATCGCACCTTCGATGTTGATGTCCATCAGGACCAGATCGGGGCTCAGCGCATCGACCGCGCGCACTGCATCCTCGCCGAGGGCGACCGTGCGCAGCACCCGATAGCCCATCTCGGCGAGCTGCTGCGACAGGTCGAGCGCGACGATCCGCTCGTCCTCGACGATCACGATCGAGGCCGTGCGCAGGTGCGGGCGTACCGCGGCTTCCACCAGCGCGTTCATCGCCGGCCCTCCGCGACGACCGGGAACCGGACCTCGACGCGGGTGCCGGGCGGCAGGCCGTGCTCGAGGCTGCCGCCGAGCTGATCGACCAGCAGCGGCACCAGCTGCAGGCCGAGCGAGGTCGGCGACCCGGTGCCGACATCGGACGGCAGTCCGACCCCGTCGTCCTCGACCCAGAGGCGCGCCGTGTCGCCCTCGACGCCGATGCCCACCGTGATCGTCCCGGTGCGCCCATCGGGAAACGCGTGGCGGTAGGCATGGGTCACCAGCTCGTTGACCAGGAGTCCGCAGGGGATCGCGCGCGGCAGCGCGAGGTGCAGCGGGGCATCGGTGCCCTCGGTGCGCAGATGCACGCCCGGGGTGCCGGCTCGCTGTCCGTCGGCGAGCAGACGGGTGAGCTGCACGAGGTACTCGCCGACGTGGAGCTGCGCGACGTCCGGGTGCTCGTGCAGCAGCTGGTGGGTGAGGGCCATCGCGTGGACACGGTTGCGGCAGGCACCGAGCGCGGCATGCACCTCGGCCGAGGCGCCCCGCGCCTGCAGCGACAGCAGGCTGGTGATCACCTGCAGGTTGTTCTTCACCCGGTGATGGACCTCGTCGAGCAGGACGGTCTTCTCGCGCAGCATCGCCTCGAGCTGGCGCTGCTCGGCCTGACGCTCGCCGGGGTCGACCACGGTCGCCGGCACCGAGATGACGCCGTCCTGGCGGCGCGGCAGCAGGCCGGTCTCTACCGGGGGGGCGTCGGCCGCCCGCGAGCGGATGCCGGCCTTGCTGGGCAGGCACAGGCCCAGCGCCAGCCCAGACAGCACGCCGACGAGCGTGGGGCGCCGGCCGAGCACGGCCAGCCCGAGCGCCGCGGCCATCACCAGCCATCCCGCCGCCTCGTGCCGTCTGCCCGCCTTCGCGTGCCGTGTTCCCGCCCCTGCCATCGATCGTCTCGCCTCGCGGCGACGAGGCAGGCAAGGGTCGGACCCGCCCCCGCTGCGGCCGGCGGAGCGGACGCGGGAGGGCCGTGTCGTCAGCGACCCGGCGCCCCGCCCGCGCCCTCGCTCGCCCGCACGAAGTCGACGATCCCGCGGGCGACCTCCTCGCCCGCGTCCTCCTGCAGGAAGTGTCCGGCACCGCGGATGCG
>CAIUGQ010000079.1 GCA_903898725.1 uncultured Burkholderiales bacterium
GCGGCGCTCGACGGCGTCGACGTGGTCGTGCACCTGGCGGCGCGCGTGCACGTGATGCAGGAGTCGCACGGCGATCCCCTCGGCGAGTTCCGCCGCGTGAACGTCGACGCGACCACGGTGCTGGCGGAGGCTGCGGCGCGGGCGGGCGTGCGACGCCTGGTGTTCGCGAGCTCGGTCAAGGTGCTGGGCGAGGCGACCGAGCCCGGCCGTCCGTTCGACGACCACAGCGCGCCCGCGCCGCTCGATCCATACGGCCGTTCCAAGCTCGAGGCCGAGGCGCGGCTGCTCGAGCTCGCGGCGACCGGGCGGCTGGAGGTCTGCGTGCTCAGGCCGCCGCTGGTCTACGGCCCGGGCGTGAAGGGCAACCTCGGGCGACTGCTGCGCTGGGTGGAGTCGGGCGTGCCGCTGCCACTGGGTGCGGTGGACAACCGCCGCAGCCTGGTCGGCCTCGACAACCTGGTCGATGCGCTGCTCGCGGTGGCGAGCCACCCCGGCGCGCGCAACCGGCGCTTCCTGGTGGCCGACGGCGACGACCTGTCGACGCCGGAACTCGCCCGTCGCATAGGGCGGGCGATCGGCCGCCCGGCGCGCCTGGTGCGCGTGCCGCCCGCGCTGCTCGAGGCGGGCAGCCGGCTCGGCGGTGGCGCATCGCTGCGTCGCCTGCTCGAATGGCTCCAGGTCGATGCCACGGGGCTGCGCGAGGCCGTCGGCTGGCGGCCGGTCCGCACCGTCGACGAAGGGCTCGCGGGGCTCGCCGCCGGCGGCCGGGACACCCGTCGCCCACCGTCCCGCTGAGCCCGGGGCGACGCCTCGGGCAGGCGGCTATCCGGCGAGCGGACCCGGCCCGGTCACGCCCCGCAGGCCGTCACGCACGCCGCGCAGCAGCATCCTCGCGTTGGCGAGCCGGTTCGGATGCAGCAGCCCGAAGAACACCGCGACCTGCGCGAGGCGCACCGCGTCGGGCACGATCCAGGAGCGCCGGACATACGCGCGCTGATAGAGCAGCAGGCTGTTGCGGGCGATGAAGTAGTAGCGGAAGGGCTTGTGCAGCGGGACGGTCCGCATCCGCCCGAAGCGGATCCTGAGCGTGCGCTCGCCGAGCTGATGCTCCATCCAGGCCTGGCAGGCGCCGATCGGCACGAAGCCCAGGGCCTTGGCGCGCAGGCACCATTCGGTGTCGACATGGTCGATGAACAGCGTCTCGTCCATCGGGCCCACCCGCTCGAGCACCGACATCCGGATCAGCGAGCCGGACGAGATCAGGAAGTCGAGTGCCACGAAGCGCGCGGCGCCGGCGGCGGCCACCGGTTCGAACCGGAAGCGGCCGCAGCGCACGAACTGCAGCGCGTGGCCGTCGTCCGCATCGACATAGCGCGGTCCGACCGCGGCGACGTCGCGGCCGGCGGCCAGCGCGCTCGCCTCCGCCTCGAGCAGGGCGGCGACCATCCCGGGGCCGGGCAGGCTGTCCTGGTCGCCCAGCACGATGTGGGTGCAGCCCGCGGCACGGGCTTCTGCGATGCCGCGGTTGTGCGCGGCACCCAGGCCGGCGTTGCGGCCCATGGCCAGGTAGCGCAGCCGTCCCGGGGCGAAGCCCTCGAGGGCCCGGCCGGCACCGACCGGCATGCCGTTGTCGACGCACAGGACCAGGTCGACCTGCGCGAGCCACCGTCGGAGTGTCTCCGAGAGCATCGCCGGGTCGGGGTGGAAGAGCACCACGACTGCCGCGGTGCGGAGCGTCGACGGCCTCTGCGGCGCGGCCAGAGGCCGTTCCGTGTGGGCCGTTCGGGGCTCTTGCGTATCGATCAAGGCGTCCGCACTGCGGTCTGATGGGCCGCCCGTCGTGCAGGCGGGACCTCTCTCCGCCGTCATCTTACCGGAGTGGCCCGGCACGGGCCTCCCCAGGAAAGCGGAGAACTGCCCCGGATATAATCGCGGCTTGATCCAAAACAGCTGCCGCGCAGCCCGCAGCGGCCCGTCGCACGGGCCCGGGCGAGGTCGGCTCGAGCAGCCCCACCTGGAGAGGAACGTCATCCGACACCGCGACGCGGCCTTCATCCGCCGTTCCCGCTCCGGTCCGTCCACGGCCGGTCGGGCCGCCTTCCTGGGGCGACCGGCGCATGCTTGAGTTCTCGTCCTCGCCGCGGGAGATGCTGGCGTCGGTCTGGCGCCACCGTCGGCTGATCGTCACCCTGGCCCGTCGCGAGGTCCTCGGGCGGTACCGCGGCTCGGTGCTCGGGCTGGCGTGGTCGTTCTTCAACCCGATCCTGATGCTCGCGGTCTACACCTTCGTCTTCAGCGTGGTGTTCCGCGCGCGCTGGAGCGGCGGCGGCGAGTCCCGGACCGAGTTCGCGATCATCCTGTTCGCCGGGCTGATGGTGTTCAACCTGTTCGCCGAGTGCGTGACGCGCGCGCCCGGGCTGGTGATCGCCAACGCCAACTACGTCAAGAAGGTGGTGTTCCCGCTCGAGGTGCTGCCGGTGGTCGCGGTGGTCTCCGCGCTGTTCCACGGCGGCGTGAGCCTGCTGGTGTGGCTGGTCTTCTTCGGCGCGATGTTCGGCCTGCCGCCGCCGACGGCGCTGCTGCTGCCCGTCGTGCTGGCGCCGCTGCTGGCCTTCACGCTGGGGGTCTCGTGGCTGCTCGCCTCGCTCGGCGTCTACCTGCGCGACGTCGGGCAGGTGGTCGGCATCGCGACCGCCGCGCTGATGTTCCTGTCCCCGATCTTCTTTCCGGTCACGGCGCTGCCCGCCGACGTGCAGCCGATCCTCGCGCTCAACCCGCTGTCGCTCGTCATCGAGCACGTGCGCGGCGTGATGATCTTCGGCACGCTGCCCGTGCCCTGGGTCTATGCCGTGCAGGTCGTGGTGTCGCTCGCGGTGGCCTGGCTCGGCTTCGCCTGGTTCCAGAAGACGCGCCGGGGGTTCGCCGATGTCCTCTGAGCTCGCGATCCGGGCCGAGGGCCTGGGCAAGTGCTACCAGATCTACGAGTCGCCGCGCGATCGGCTGCTGCAGATGCTGGTCCGCGGCCGGCGCCGCTACTACCGCGAGTTCTGGGCGCTGCGCGACGTGTCCTTCGAGGTCGCGCGGGGCGAGACGGTCGGCATCGTCGGGCGCAACGGCAGCGGCAAGTCGACCCTGCTGCAGATGGTCTGCGGCACGCTCAACCCGACCTCCGGCTCGGTCACGACGAACGGCCGGATCGCGGCGCTGCTCGAGCTCGGCGCCGGCTTCAACCCGGAGTTCACCGGCCGCGAGAACGTCCACATGGCCTCGTCGCTCTACGGGCTGAGCCGCGAGCAGGTCGACGCGCGCTTCGACCAGATCGCCGGGTTCGCCGACATCGGCGACTTCATGGAGCAGCCGGTCAAGACCTACTCCAGCGGCATGTACGTGCGCCTGGCGTTCGCGGTCATCGCCCATGTCGATGCCGACATCCTCGTGGTCGACGAGGCGCTGGCCGTCGGCGATGCGGTCTTCACCCAGCGCTGCATGCGCTTCATCCACCGCTTCCAGCAGGACGGCACGCTGCTGTTCGTCAGCCACGACATGGGCGCGGTGCAGCGGCTGTGCCGCAGCGCGATGTGGCTGTCGCACGGGCGCCTGGTCGGCCGCGGCGCGTCCAAGCGCGTCGCCGAGGCCTACCTGCAGGACACCCAGCAGGCGCTCGTCGGCACCGACACGCGGCTCGAGGCGCTGCGTCGCGGCAGCGAGGCGGGGCCCGGCGGCGACGCGGCCGACGAGGTCGCGCCCGTCGTCGAGGCGATCGACTACGGCGGCGAGGACGACGCTGCCGACGTGCCGGCGGCGATCGACTACGCCGCCTCGGCCGAGGTGCGCGGCAACCTGCCCGAGGCCCGCGGCTGGGCGACCGGCCAGGCCGAGATCACCGGCGTGTCGCTCGAGCGGGACGACGGCAGCGCCGTGCCGGTCCTGGAGGGCGGCGAGCGCGTGCGGATGGTCCTGAGCGCGCGGGCGTCGATCCCGCTGGCGCGGCCGATCCTCGGGTTCATCGTCAAGGACCGGCTCGGTCAGGACCTCTTCGGCGAGAACACGCTGCCGTTCACCGATGCCTCGCCGGTCTCGGTGGAGGCCGGCGAGTCCTTCCAGGCGGTCTTCGAGTTCCGCCTGCCGATGCTCCCCAACGGCCAGTACGCGGTGATGGCGTCGGTCGCCGACGGCAGCCTCACCGACAACGTCCAGCACCACTACCTGCACGACGCACTCATCCTGACCGTCGCCTCGAGCCGGGTCAGGTGGGGGCTCGTCGGCATCCCCTTCGAGAACGTCCGCCTCGCGCGCACCCCATGACGACGATCGAACAGCTCTACCGCGAACACTCGGGCAAGGTGTCCGACAAGTGGTCCCAGTACCTGGGCACCTACGAGCGCCTGTTCGCCGACTACCGGGACCGGCCGGTGCGCCTGCTCGAGATCGGCATCCAGAACGGCGGCTCGCTCGAGATCTGGGCGAAGTACTTCCCCAATGCGCAGTGCCTGATCGGCTGCGACATCGATCCGCTGTGCAACCTGCTGCGCTACGAGGACCCGCGCATCAGCGTGATCGTCGGCGACGCCGGCGAGCCGCGCACGCGCAGCGCGGTGCTGACCCTCTCGGAGCGCTTCGACCTGGTGATCGACGACGGCTCGCACCGCTCGGGCGACATCGTCAAGGCGTTCGCCGGCTACTTTCCCGCGCTGGTCGACGGCGGCCTGTTCGTGGCCGAGGACCTGCACTGCAGCTACTACCGCGACTGGGAGGGCGGTCTCTTCGACCCGCATTCCTCGATCGCCTTCTTCAAGCGGCTCGCCGACGTGGTGAACCACGAGCACTGGGGCGTGCCGCGCTCGCGCGCGTCGCTGCTCGAGGGGTTCGTCGGCGCGTACGGCGCCGCGATGACCGAGGACCTGCTCGCCACGATCCATTCGGTGGAGTTCGTCAATTCGGTCTGCGTGATCCGCAAGCTGCCCGCCGCACTCAACGTGCTGGGCCCGCGGGTGATCGCCGGGCACATCGAGCAGGTGGTGCCGGGTCACCCCGGTCTGCAGGGCAGCGCGCACGTCGGCCCCGACGAGTCGGGCAATCCCTGGTCGACGCGCGCGGTGCCCCCCGAGGAGTCGATCGTCCCGACCGAGACCGCGCTGCAGGCCGCGCGGGCCGGACTCGAGGCGGCCGCGGCCGAGCTGGGTCGCGAGCGCGCGGCGCTGGCCGCCACGCGCGGCCAGCTCGGCGCGATGACCCAGCGTGCCGTGGGGCTCGACGCCGAAGTGCTGGCGCTCAAGCGGTCCGTCGCCGACAGCGCCCGCCATGCGGCCACGATGACCGAGCGTGCCGATGCGTCCGCACGCGAGGTGGCCGCCCTGCGTTCATCCACCAGCTGGCGGCTCACCGCGCCGCTGCGCGCCCTGGTGCTCGGCCTGCGCCGCATCGGCCGCGTCGCGGGCTCGGCGCGGGCTGCGGTCGAGTTCAGCGGCGGCGTCGGCCCCGCGCTGATGCGCATGGTCCGGGTCGTCCGCAAGGACGGCGTCGACGGCCTGCGGCGCGGCGTCTACATCGCGGGCCGGCTGCGCGAGTCGCCGCAGGGCGCGGGCCTCGCGCCCGACCCGATCGCCCTCGACTACGCCGAATGGGTCCGGCAGAACGACACCCCGGACGAGGCGGCGCGCGCATCGATGCGTGCGGCCATCGACGCGATGACCGACGCGCCGGTCATCTCGATCGTCATGCCGACCTACAACCCGGATGCGAAGTGGTTCCGGCGCGCGGTCGA
The DNA here is from genome assembly GCA_903898725.1 of uncultured Burkholderiales bacterium. Taxonomy (GTDB): domain Bacteria; phylum Pseudomonadota; class Gammaproteobacteria; order Burkholderiales; family Burkholderiaceae_E; genus UBA4615. The sequence continues at coordinate 5,765 of CAIUGQ010000079.1, forward strand.
CTCGGTGCTGGCGCAGAGCTATCCTCACTGGGAGCTGTGCATCGCCGACGATGCCTCCACCGCGCCCGGCGCGCGCGAGCTGGTGCGCTCGGTGGCGGCGCTCGACCCCCGCATCAAGGTGGTGTTCCGCGAGGCCAACGGGCACATCTCCGAGGCCTCGAACAGCGCGCTCGCGCTGGCGACCGGCCGCTGGGTGGGCCTGCTCGACCATGACGACGAGCTCGCCGAACACGCGCTCTACTGCACGGCCCGCGCGATCGCCGAGCATCCCGCTGCCCGGCTGATCTACTCCGACGAGGACAAGGTCGACGAGCAGGGGCGCCGCCACGACCCGTACTTCAAGCCCGACTGGAATCCCGACCTGTTCCTGTCGCACAACCTGTTCTGCCACTTCGGCGTCTACGAGCACGCGCTGCTGCGCGAGGTCGGCGGCTTTCGCCGCGGCTTCGAGGGCGCGCAGGACTACGACCTGGTGCTGCGCTGCATCGAGCGGGTGCCCGCCGAGGCGATCGTCCACGTGCCGCGGGTGCTCTACCACTGGCGGGTGCATCCGGCGAGCACCGCGTCGGGGTCGGCCGCCAAGCCGTACGCGGACGACGCCGGGCGCCGCGCGATCGACGAGCACCTGAGCCGCCGCGGGCTGCGGGCGCAGGCCGAGCGCACGCCGCTCGGCTACCGCGTGCGCTACGCGCTGCCCGAGCAGCCGCCGCTGGTCACGGTGATCGTGCCGACCCGCAACGGCGCGGACCTCGTGCGTCAGTGCCTCGACAGCGTGCGCGCGAAGACGACGTATCCGAATTACGAGATCCTGCTGGTCGACAACGGCTCCGACGATCCCGAGGCGCTGGCCTACTTCGAGACGCTCGCGGCCGAGGGCGTGCGCATCCGCCGCGACGATGGTCCGTTCAACTATTCGGCGCTCAACAACCGCGCGGTGGCCGAGGCGCGCGGCACGATCGTCGCGCTGCTGAACAACGACATCGAAGTCATCGCCCCCGAGTGGATGAGCGAGATGGTCAGCCACGCGCTGCGCCCGGAGATCGGCGCGGTCGGCGCCAAGCTGCTCTATCCCGACGACACGATCCAGCACGCCGGCGTGCTGCTCGGCACGGGCGGCGTCGCCGGCCATGCGTTCCACGGACAGCCGCGCGATGCGCACGGCTACTTCGGGCGGCTCGGTCTGATCGCCAACTACTCGGCGGTGACCGCCGCCTGCCTGTTCGTGCGCAAGGAGGTGTTCGAGCAGGTCGGCGGGCTCGACGAGGAGGGGCTGAAGATCGCCTTCAACGACATCGACTTCTGCATCAAGGTCCGCGAGGCCGGCTACCGCAACCTGTACACGCCGTACGCCGAGCTCTACCACTTCGAGTCGAAGTCGCGCGGGCTCGAGGACACGCCGGCCAAGCAGGCGCGCTTCTCCGGCGAGGTCGCGTGCATGAAGGCGCGCTGGGGCCGGCACCTGGTGGACGACCCGGCCTACAACCCGAACCTGAACCTCGAACGGGGCGACTTCACGCTGTCGTGGCCGCCGAGGGTGCCGCCGCTGGCCTGAGACGGCGGGCAGCCCGCGTCAGCGGGCGCGCAGCGCGACGGCCGACCACTCGCCGCGGCCTTCAGCGCCGTCGGCGCCGCCATCGCCGTCGACGAAGGCCACGGTGAACGCATCGGGCAGCGCGCTGTTCGAGAAGTCGAGCAGCGTCCAGTCGCGGGTCACCGGCCTCGGCGAGGCGAACCGCGCCTCGAGGCCCTCGATCACGATGTGCTGGTGCCGCGCGTAGGGCTCGCTGCGGTACCAGACCTGGTCGCCCCGACGCAGGCGCAGCCGGACCGCGCCGGCCTGCGTGCCGGGCTCGCCGTAGGTGCCGTGGATGAGCGTGGCGCCCAGCGACGGCACACCGCTCGCGCGGCTGTCGTAGTCCGAGCCCGCGGCGCTGCCGGCGAGCAGGGCGTCGACCGTGGCGAGCCGGCTCGAGTCGGGGTCCTCCGCGGCCGTGCCCGCGAAGCGGAACGGACTGCCGGCGAAGGCATCCGTCGCCCGGAACGGATCCGAGGCCAGCATGCGTCGGCACTGCTCGCCGGTGAGGGGCATGCGCCACGCATGGGCCCGTATCCCGTCCGACTGGATCGGCACGACCCAGCCCTCGAAGCGCGCGCACGAGGCGACGTGCATGCCCCAGTGCAGCGGCTCGTGGGTTCGCCAGAGCACCGGTACCGCGTTCGCCGCCGAGGCCGCCAGCAGCGGCCAGGCGATCCACCGCAACGCGCGGGACGGCGAGGCGAAGGCGATCTGCAGCAGCATCCAGCCGGACACGACGAAGGGCAGGAAGAAGTAGCGCGGGCCGGCGGTGACCGGATGGATCGTCGCGATGTCGACCCGTCCGATGGCCATCAGCACGGTCGCGGCCCACAGGTAGGCGAGGGCCCAGCCGACCGGGTTGCGCGGGTCGGCCCACAGGCCGGCGACCACGATCCCGAGCATCGCGAGTCCGGCGGGCCAGGCCAGGAAGGGCGCGAGCGTGCCGCTCAGGTATGCGCCCAGGAACACCGGGACGGTGGCGAGGAGCGCGCGCGGACCCAGGCCGGGCACGCCCTCGGCGAACGGCAGCGCCTGGCTCGTCAGGACCGCGAGCTGCGCGGCCGCGCAGACCGTGGCCAGCACCGCCAGTGCAACCTCGTCGCGCCGCGTGCGCAGCGACAGCGCCCGCAGCCAGTGCAGCGGCAGCACCAGCAGGCAGGCGGGGGAGGACAGCGACGCGAGCACGATGACCGCGGCACGCAGCCGGCCGCCGCCCGCGCCGGGCGCCCAGAACACGATGGCCATCAGCGCGACCGCGGCCCACCACATCGTGTAGAGCGGCAGGCCGAACACCTCCGCGTCGGTCGGCACCAGCAGCGCGGCGGCCGCGAGCAGCACGCCGCCGCGCAGCCGCAGCGGTGCGCACGCCAGCAGCACCACCACCGCGAGGGTCGCCGCCCAGCCGAGCCCGATCGAGATCGCCGGGTAGTGCGTGAAGCTCACCGACGCGGCGATCCAGGTGATCAGCTTCGGCAGCAGCAGCAGGTAGCCGTTGACCGGCTCGACGAGGGTCGCGGCGCCGTCGGTGATCACGCCCGCGAGGTTGCGTACCCCGTCCTCCTGCCAGACCTCGGGGCCGAGCGCCCTCGGCCAGGCCCGCAGGCCCAGCAGCGCGAGACCGACGAGCAGCGCGACCCGGAGGTCGTGGAGTGCCGCTGCGGCACCGGTGGCGGGACGACGCATCGGCACGTCGGGGCGGGCGGGGCCGGCCCGGCTCAGTGCGCGCTGCCCCGTCGCGGCGGCGGCACGTCCACGGTCCAGCCGCCGGGCCAGATGTTGACCTTCGGCGCCTGGCTGCGCATCGCGGCCTCGTATTCCTGCTTCCAGGGCGGACCGCCGAGGTAGTGCTCGATCCGCAGCGACGCGGCCGCGAGCAGGATCGCGATCAGTCCGAAGATGCCGATGCCCGGGCGTCGCGCCGCGAGATTCAGCAGGTAGAGCGCGATCAGCGCGTTCGGCGCGAAGAAGTACCGGCCGCCGCTCCACGACGACACCAGGTGCGTCGGATCGCCGCGTGCGGTGACCATGCTCGCCACCACCAGCACCGCCGCGCAGGCCACCAGCACGCGCGACAGCCGCTCGTCCTCGCGCAGCCGCAGCGCGAGCGCCACGATCGGCACCGAGCAGACCAGCGCGTAGACCAGGAGCTCGCGGTTGTGCGTCGGCACGCTGCGCAGGAAGGTCGCGAGCTGGTCGCCCAGGCCGATGCCGAACAGCGGCCCGAGCACCTGGTGGCTCACCGTCGGCAGCCACACCACCCACAGCGGGGGGCGCAGGCTGCGGTCGCCGCCGGTCTCGAAGCCCGAGTAGGTCAGCAGCCCGAGCTGCAGCAGCGCGGTGCCCGCGAGGATCCCGAACTGGACCCAGCGTTCCCGGTCGCGGGTGATCGCCGCCTGGGCGAGGAAGACCGGCGCGAGGAAATGCGCGGGGATGCCGCTCAGCCCGCACAGCACGAGCAGCGCGCGCGAGCCGTGGCGACGCAGCCCGGTGCCGGTGGCGAGCACGGCGAGCAGTGCGGCGGCGAGCGTGAAGTGGAACTGCAGCGTCACCGGATTGGCCCAGACCTCGGCCGCCTGCGGCAGCCCGACGAGCAGGGCCGCGAACACCGCGGGGCCCCACCAGGCGAGGCCGAGCTCGCGCCGGAACGCCACGACCATCGCGAACGGGATCGACTGCAGCGCGAACGACAGCCAGGTCGACACGAAGGGCGCGAGGCGGAAGTCGACCAGCGAGGACGCCACCACAACGAGGTTCGCCGGCAGCGTGAGGTGGCCGTGCACCAGCATGACGAGACCGTGCGCGGCGTCCATCGCGGCGATCTTGGAGAACATCATGCCGTCCTCGGCCCAGAAGCGTCCGTCGGCGGCATAGGCCGCCATCTTGCGAAGGCTCAGTCCGAGGTAGAGCACGATCGCGGCTGCCGCGATCAGGGGCTCCGCGCCGCGTGTCGATCGGTCGGGCAGGGGAGGCGGGCGCATGGCGGGGCAGGGGCGGTGGGCGCTGCGGGCACGCGGGTGTCGCCGTGCGCACGGGCGCGTGGGCGTCGACTTCGGGGTCGCGCGAGGGTCCCGTATAGTACAGTCGTTGCCTGTCCCCCTGAATCGCTCGCGGCCTGCCCAGCCCGACGCCGCCGACTCCGTTGACCGCCATCCCGCTCGTCGTCGATCTCGACGGAACCCTGCTTCGCACGGACACGTTGCACGAGTCGGCGCTGCGCCTGCTGCGCGACAGTCCGTTCGACGTGCTGCGCCTGCCGTTCTGGCTGTCGCAGGGCAAGGCCGTCCTCAAGCGCCGCGTCTCGGCGCGCACCGGCTTCGATCCCGCCGCGATGCCGTACCGCGCCGACCTGATCGAATGGCTGAAGGCCCAGCGCGCCGCCGGCCGGCCGCTGGTGCTGTGCACCGCCTCCGACGTGTCGGTCGCCGGCCCGATCGCCGCGCACCTGGGCATCTTCGACGACGTGATGGCGAGCGACGGCGTGGTGAACCTCGCCGGCCGCCACAAGGCCGAGGCGCTGGTGGCGCGCTACGGTGCGGCGGGCTTCGACTATGCCGGCAACTCCGGGGCCGACCTCGAGGTCTGGGCGAAGGCCCGCCGCTCGATCGTCGTCGATGCGCCGCAGGCCGTGGCGCGGCGTGCCCGCGAGACCTCCGAGGTCGAACGCGAGTTCCCGCGCGAGCCGATCCGGCTGCGGACCTGGACGCGGGTGCTGCGGGTCCACCAGTGGATGAAGAACCTGCTGCTCTTCGTCCCGCTCGTCGCCGCGCACGAGATCCTGGACGCCGACGCCTGGCCGAAGCTGATGGTCGCGTTCCTGTCGTTCAGCCTGTGTGCCTCGGCCGTGTACGTCGGCAACGACCTGCTCGACCTCGAGAGCGACCGGCTGCATCCGCGCAAGCGCAACCGGCCGTTCGCCGCCGGCTCGGTGCCGGTGTGGATGGGCGTGATCGCGGTGCCGCTGCTGCTCGCCGCGAGCGTGCTGCTCGGCTGGCAGGTCGGCGGCACCTTCCTGCCCTGGCTCGCCGGCTACTTCCTCCTCACCTGCGTCTACACGCTGCTGCTCAAGCGGCTGGTGCTGGTCGACTGCCTGACGCTCGCGATGCTCTACACGGTGCGCATCGTCGCGGGCGCGGCGGCCGCCGGCCTCGGCCTGTCGTTCTGGCTGCTCGCGTTCTCGATGTTCCTGTTCCTGTCGCTCGCCTTCATCAAGCGCTACGCCGAACTGCTGGTGCAGGCGGGCAGCGGCAAGGACAAGGCGCACGGCCGCGGCTACTTCACCGCCGATGCGCCGCTGGTCCAGGCGTTCGGCATCGCCTCGGGCTACGGCTCGGCGCTGGTGCTGGCGCTCTACCTGAACAGCGAGTCGGTGATCCTGCTCTACCGGCAGCCCGAAGTCGCCGGCGGTGCCGTGCCGATCCTGCTGTTCTGGGTCAGCTGGGTGTGGCTGCAGGCCCACCGCGGCAACATGAACGACGACCCGCTGGTGTTCGCGGTCAAGGACCGCGCGAGCCTGCTGGCGGGCGCCGCGTTCGCCTTCGTGCTCCTGACCGCCTCGGCCGGCTGGCCTTGGTGAGGACGGCGTCGCCGTGGTGACGGTCTCCTCCTGGGGACGGCTCGGTGCGTGGCCCCACGAGGCGATCGCGCTGACGGACCGGGAGGCGATCCCGGGTGCGCTCGCCGCGCGCGGCGGACGGGCGATCGCCTACGGTATGGGCCGCAGCTACGGCGACGTCTGCCTGAACCCCGACGGCGGACTCTGGATGACCGCCGGGCTCGACCGGTTCATCGACTTCGACCCGGCGTCGGGACGGCTGCGCTGCGAGGCCGGGGTGCAGCTCGGGCAGATCCAGCGCTTCGCCGTGCCGCGCGGCTGGATCCTGCCGGTGACGCCCGGCACCTGGATGGCGACCGTGGGCGGCGCGATCGCCAACGACGTGCACGGCAAGAACCATCATGCGCGCGGCACCTTCGGCGATCACGTCCGCCGGCTTCGCCTCGTCCGCACCGACGGGACGGTCATCGACTGCGGCCCCGACCTGCGGGCCGACTGGTTCGCGGCCACCGTCGGCGGCATGGGCCTGACCGGCATCGTGGCCGAGGCCGAGCTGCAGCTGATGCCGGTGGCCGGTCCGTGGCTCGACGTCGAGACCTTCCCGTACGAGGACCTCGACGGCTTCTTCGCGCTGGCCGACGGCTCCGAGGGCGACTGGGAGTACACGGTCTCGTGGGTCGACTGCCTGGCCGGCGGCCGCGGCCGCGGCATCTTCATGCGGGGCCGCCACGCGACCGAGCGCGGCCGCCCGGAGCCCGCCGCGAGCGCGCGCTCGATGCCCTTCGTGCCGCCGGTCTCGCTGGTCAATCCGCTGTCGCTGCGGCTGTTCAACCTCGCCTACTACCAGTCGGGCCGGCTCAAGGCCGGCCGCTCGATGGCGCACTACCGGCCATTCTTCTATCCGCTCGACAACCTCGCCGACTGGAACCGGATGTACGGTCCGCGCGGCTTCTACCAGTACCAGAGCGTGGTGCCGCGCGGCACGGGCCGCGACGCGGTGGGCGCGATGCTGACCGAGATCGCGCGCAGCGGCGAGGGCTCGTTCCTCGCGGTGCTCAAGACCTTCGGCGAGGCGACGCCCGTCGGCATGCTGAGCTTCCCGATGCCGGGCGTCACCCTCGCGCTCGACTTCCCGAATCGCGGGCCCCGCACCCTGGCCCTCTTCGAGCGGCTCGACGCGATCGTGCTCGAGGCGGGTGGCCGGCTCTATCCCGCCAAGGACGCACGCATGCCGCGCGCCCTCTTCGAGGCCGGCTATCCGCGCATCGCCGAGTTCCTTCCCTTCCGTGATCCGAAGCTCGGCTCCGCGATGTCGCGGCGCCTGCTGGGAGACTGACCGATGCAAGCCACCCCCCGGCGGATCGCCATCGTCGGCGCCACCTCCTCGATCGCCGAGCACTGCGCGCGCCGATGGGCCGAGTCGGCGCCGTCCGAGTTCGTGCTGGTCGCACGCGATGCCGATCGCACGGAGCGCATCGCCGCCGACCTGCGGGTGCGCGGTGCCACGCGCACGAGCGTGATCGTCGCCGACTTCACGCGACCGGCCTCGATCGCCGACATCGTGCGTCGTGCCGTCGCCGACGGCCCCCTCGACCTGGTGCTGATCGCGCACGGCAACCTGCCCGACCAGCCGGTGTGCGAGCGCGACCTCGAGGCCTGCGAGAGCGCGCTGGTCGTCAACGGCACCTCGCCCGCGCTCTTCGCCGAGGCCTTCGCGGCCGGCATGTTCGAGCGGGGCGCCGGCACGCTCGTTGTCATCGGCTCGGTCGCCGGGGATCGCGGCCGGCGCTCCAACTATGTCTACGGCGCGGCCAAGGGCCTGGTCACCCGCTACGTGCAGGGGCTGCAGCATCGCGCCGCCGGCACCGCGGTGCGCATCGTGCTGGTCAAGCCGGGCCCGACCGACACGCCGATGACGGCGCACCTGCGCCAGCAGGGCGCGAAGCTCGCGTCGGTCGAGTCGGTGGCCGCCTGCATCGTCGACGGCGCGGCCAAGGGGCGGCCGGTGATCTACGCCCCGGCCAAGTGGGCGCTGATCATGATGGTGATCCGCCACCTGCCGAAGGTGGTCTTCGACCGGATGAACATCTAGCGCGATGCGCAGGCCCGGCCCCCGCACCGTTCTCGTCGCGCTGCAGGCGGCGTGCGCACTCGTCGTGGCGCTCGCCGTGGTGGGGGCGGTGCGCGGCTTCACGCCCGTCCCGTGGTGGGACATGTGGGACGGCTACATCGAGTTCTACCTGCGCGTGCGCGGCGGCGAGACGAGCGCCTGGTGGGGCCAGCACAACGAGCACCGGCTGCTGCTGTCGCGGCTGCTGTTCTGGCCCGACATCGCCTGGTTCGGCGGCCGCGGCGTGCTGCCGATCGTCGCCAACTATGCGGTCGTCGCGGGCGTGGCCGCCGCGTTCTGGCACGCGCTGCGCGAGACCGCGGGCAACGCCCGCTCCACCGACGTGCTCGGCCTGGTCGGCGCGGTCGGCACCGCGTGGCTCTTCCTGTGGATCCAGGAATTCAACTTCGCGGGCGCCTTCCAGATCCAGTTCTTCCTCGCCTACGCGGTCCCGCTGTGGGCGCTGCTCGCGCTGCACCGCTCGACGCTGGCCGGCGGGTCCGCCGTCTGGTTCGGCGTGGCCTGCCTGCTGGGCGCCGCTTCGTGGGGGACGATGGCCAACGGCATCCTGATCGGGCCGCTGCTGGTGCTGCACGCACTCGTCACGCGACAGTCGCGCCTGCGCATCGCGGTGCTGGCTCTGCTCGCGGCGCTCGTGATCGGCACCTACCTGCATGGCTACGTGCCGGGCCCCAACCAGACCTCGACGACCGCGGCGCTGCTCGCGCAGCCCGGCCGGGCGATCGCCTACGTCGTGCTGTACCTCGGCGGACCGTTCTTCCATCTGTTCGGCCGCTCGGGCCTCGGCCGCCTGATCGCTTCGCTGGCCGGGCTCCTGCTGCTCGCCGGCTCGGCGCGCGTCGCCTGGATGCTGCTGACCCGGCGACCGACGGATTCCCTGCGGACCGCGCTGCTGATGTTCGTCGCCTTCGTGGTGGGCACGGCGGTCGTGACCGCGGCGGGTCGCCTGGAGTACGGGCTGTCGCAGGCGCTCTCCGAGCGCTACGCGACGCCGGCGCTGATGGCGTGGTTCGCGCTCGCCATCCTCTACACGCCCGCGCTGCTCGCCTCGCGGCGGGCGGGTGCGGTGAAGCGGCTCGCCTGGCCGGCGGCGGCGCTGGTGCTGCTGATGCTGTCGTTCCAGGTCCGCGCGCTGATCCGGCCGCACGAGATGCTGATCGAGCGCGCGACCGGCGCGCTGGCGCTGGCGATGGGCGTGCGCGACCCGATCTATGTCGGCACGGTCTACCCGGACGTCGACCGGGCGCTCGCGCTCGCGCGGCGCGCGGCGGACGCCCGGCTGTCGGTGTTCGCCGACGCCCCGCTCGCGGGGCTGCCGGCGCGGATCGGCCAGGTCTCGGACACGCCGGAGGGCCGCCGGTGCGTCGGCACGATCGATCCGGTCGAACGGATCGACGGCGCCGAGGCCTGGGTGCGCGTCACCGGATGGGCCTTCGACGAGGCCGGCGGCCGGGCGCCCGAGTTCGTCGAGCTGCTCGATGCCGACCGGCGCGTCGTCGGTGTCGCGATGGTCGGCAAGCGCCGTGCCGATGCGCGGACCCGCCTCGGGCGCGTGGCGCGCGACGCCGGGTTCCGCGGCTACCTGCTCGCCGACCGCGCGGCGGGCGCACTCACGGTCGTCGCCCCCGGACTCGGCTGCCGGCTCGAGCCGCAGGTGCCGCCGACGGCGCAGGCCCGATGAGCTTGGGGCCGCGCTCGCCGGGCGGGGCTGCCGTGGGCACGGTGCACGGCGCCCCCGGCGGGCTGCCGCGGCTGCTGCGCGCCGGCCTCGCGGCCGCCTTCATCGTCGCCGCGCTGTTCGTCGCGGCCGCATCGGTGATCGGCACGGTACGGCTGCACGCCGCGATCCCGTTCTGGGACGCCTGGGACGGCATCGTCGACTTCTACCTGCGGGTGCGCGACGGCGACGGCAGCGCCTGGTGGGCGCAGCACAACGAGCATCGCGTCGGCATCTCGCGGCTCTTCTTCTGGGCCGACCTGCGCTGGTTCGGCGGCGGCGGCGTGCTGCCGATCACGCTGAACTTCGCCCAGGTCGCGCTGACGGCCTGGCTGTTCTGGCGGATGCTGCGCGAGCAGACCGGCACCCCGCGCGCGACGCCCGCCGAATGGGTGCTCGGGTCGACGCTGGCCGCCTGGCTGTCGCTGTGGGTCCAGCAGGAGAACCTGACCTCGCCGTTCCAGGTCCAGTTCATCCTCACCTTCGTGCTGCCGCTCGCGGCGCTGTACGCGCTGCATCGGGCCGCTGCGGTGCCCGGCGCCCGCGGGCGGTTCGCGCTCGCCTGCGGCCTCGGCGCGGCCAGCCTCGGCACCATGGCCAACGGCATCCTCGCACTGCCCGCGATGACCGCGCATGCGCTGCTGACGCGCCAGAACGCGCGTCGCGTCATGGTGCTGGCGGTGCTCTCGGTCGCGGTCGCCGCGATCTACCTGCACGGCTACCAGCGCCCGCCCGCGCAGGGCTCTATGCTCTCGGCGATGCGCGACTCGCCGCTCGGGCTGGTGCGCTACGTGCTGCTCTACCTCGGCGGCCCGTTCTACCACCTCGCCGGCCGACCCGCGATCGGACTGCCGCTCGCCTACGTCGCCGGCGGCGTGTTCGTCGTCGCGACGCTGGGCGCGACGCTCGCGGCGCTGCGTGCCGGCGGCGCCGGACGCACGGCCTCGCTGCGCTGGGCGCTGCTCGCCTTCATCGGGTACGTGGGCGCGACCGCGGTGGTCACCGCCGGCGGGCGTCTGCTGCTCGGCGTCGAGCAGGCGCTGGCGTGGCGCTACGCCACCCCGGCGCTGATGGCCTGGGCGGCGCTGATCGTGCTGCTCGTCCCGCCCCGACTGGCACGGGCGGGCGGGCGCCTGCGGCCTGCGCTCGTGCTGCCGTGCGCGCTCGCGATGGCGGTGATGGTCTGGGCCCAGGCGCCGGTGCTGCGGGTGCCGCGCGAGGGCGCCGCCATGCGCTCGATCGGCGCGCTCGCCATCGCCCTCGACGTGCGCGATCCGAAGTCCCTCGGCCTGCTCTACCCGGATCCGGTGCGGGTGCTGGCGCTCGGGCGCCGCCTCGTCGACGCCGAACTGTCGGTGTTCGGCGCCGAGCCGTTCACCGGGATGCGGCGACGTCTCGGCCAGACCGCCGCCCCCGCCCCCGCCCGCGTCTGCATCGGCGTCGTGGATGCGGCCGAACGGATCGACGGCGAACCCCGATTCGTCCGGGTCGGCGGCTGGATCTTCGATGCCCGGGACGGCGTCCTGCCACGATCGGTCGACCTCGCCGGCGGCGAGGGACGGGTGCTCGGTCAGGCCCTCACCGGACTGCGGCGCGCCGAGGCCGAGGCGCAGGCAGGGCGGCCTGCCCGCTATGCGGGCTTCCAGGGGTACCTGCCGATCGGGCAGGTGGGCGAGGTGGTGGTGCTCAGCGCGCCGGGCCTGGCCTGCCGTCTCGAGGCGCGGATCGTCCTGCGCTGAAGGCCGCCGGGTCCGCGGTCGGGCAACGCGCGATGACCGCCGCGCGGCTCAGCGCCCGCGCACGAGCAGCGCCGGCCCGAACATCGGGCAGACCGAGAGGCCGCCGTCCGCATCCCTGAAGGCGACCCCGACCCGGTAGCGGCCCGGGGTCGTGCCGATGTCGAAGGCCGCGGTGAATCCGCTGCGCGCCAGGGCGGGTCGGCCGAAGTGCGCGGCGACGTCCGGTCGCTCGAGCGTGCGCGTCGTGAAGAAGCGGCGCCCGCCCTGCGCATCCTGCAGCACGGCGAGCACCGCCTGCGCGGCGATGCCGTCCGCGCCCGACGGCGCGGCCCAGCCGGTGAGCGAGACCAGCGCCCGCGTCGACACCTCGCCCGCGGGCTGCTGCACGCCGTTGAAGGCGTCCAGACTCGCATCGCAGCGCGCGGCGGGCCGGACCGTCACGTCGGGCGCGCCCGGCAGCTCCCGGTCGGGTGCGAGCAGCGCGCGCGCCGTCGGCGAGGGCGTGGGCACGATCGGCTCGAACGCGACGCCCACACGCTGCACCCAGCCGCGCTCGGTCCAGCCGGCCGTGCGCACCGTCATCGCGACCACGCGCCGTCCCGGCAGGTGGTCCGCATCGCCCCAGAGCGCGGCGAAGTCGGCGGTCGCCGCGACGTGAGGCGACAGCACGAAACCGCCGGCGGCCATGCCGGAGACGATCCGGTGCCGGACGGTGGTGCCGTTCTCGAGGGCGAGCTCGAGCTCGAGCCGCGATGGCTTGAAGAGCAGACCGAGCAGGGTGCCGACGACGCTCGGGCGGATGTCGAGCCGCACGAACACCGGCCCCTCGGACGGCGGCACCGCGATGCGCTCGCCCAGGCCGTGCGCGGTCCAGGCGGGCGGGGCAGGGTCCGCCGGCGCGCTCCGGGCGGTCCGCCGCCGCAGCAGCACGGTGTCCGGGGCGAGCGCCACCGGCTCGTAGTCGCGCAGCAGCACCGGCCAGCTCGCACCATCCTCCAGCGCGGGCAGCCGGTCGTCGATCGGCTCGATGCGGAAGACGATGTTGTCGGGCGCGCGCTCGCCGAGCAGGTGGGCCCGGTTGCGCGCCAGCAGCGACGGCGTGTAGGCGACATAGCTCTGCAGCACCGGCCGCGGACGCCATGCGTTGCCCGAGGCGATGAGGTGCGCCTGGTCGAACGAGTAGATGTCGGCGGTGCCACTCATCATCGGCAGTCGCGCCTCGGTGCGCAGTCGGGCCATCGCCGCGTCGAACGCCTGCGCCGGGCCCTGCGGGCCGAGGCTGCGGGCCTGCAGCCCCTCCCAGGAGGTCCGGTAGACGGCCGCCGCATGACGCACCGCCGCCTGCGCCACGTCCTCGACGTAGCGCCCCTCGATGAAGGTGAAGGCGGCCAGCACCGCGACGAAGGCGGGCAGCGCGCGGCGCGCGCCGAGCAGCAGGCCGCACAGCAGCGCCGCGACGAGCAGCGCCTGGCTGCCGATCAGCGCATGGGCATCGTGCCGCACGAACGCGCTCTTGAACGACACGAACAGGAACGCGGCGAGCACCAGCGTCGCCAGCAGCCGCGAGCCGATCCGCCCGGGTGCGCGCGGCAGCAGCAGCCCCGTCAGCACCAGCGCCGCGGCGGCGAGGAAGGCCGCGATCTCGTCGCCGGGGCCGTCGAGCGCCATCGCCTCGGTATAGCCCGACATGACCGGTCCGAGGCCCGCGAGGTAGGGGCCGAGGTTCGCCAGCGGCTGCCCCGCGGCCAGCCAGGCGCCGACCGCGGTGAGGGCGATCGAGGCGGGCACGACGGCGGCCCGGCTCCACCGGCCGTCGAGGACGAGGCGCAGCACCGCCAGCCCCGCGGCGACCGCGCACGGCACGATCAGCGAGCCCTTCGAGAGCGGCAGCAGCCCGAGCGGCGCGAACAGCAGGGCGAGCAGCAGGGCCGACGGGCCGGTGTCGCGCGCGCCGTCGTCGCGCGGGTCGAGCACGACCAGCGCCGCGATCAGCGGGATCGCGAACATCAGGACGTCGCGCGAGGGCACGGCGAGCACCAGCGTCAGCGCGAACGCGAGCGGCCAGCCGGCGCCCCGGCCCTCGGTCAGGCGCGCGATGCCGACGCACAGTCCGAGCGCGAGCCCGGCGCTCGCGAGCAGCATCGCGGTGTCGGTCGCCGGGTGATAGGCGCGCGTGAACACCGACGCATAGGGGCCGAAGGTGAGCACCAGGTCGCGGCCGAAGGCCAGTCCGCGCGCGACGGCCTCGTTCATCGCAAGCACCCACGACGGATCGAGGCCGGCGCTCGGCTGCACCGGATCGAGCGGGATCAGCACGCACGCGACGGTGACGATCAGGACCGCGAGCCAGGCGGCGCGGAGCCGGGAGC
>CAIUGQ010000080.1 GCA_903898725.1 uncultured Burkholderiales bacterium
CGCCCGGGGTCGATAATCGCGCCGTTTCGTCAATCGGAGCCGTACCCGTGCTCTACCAGGTTCGTGAAGCGCAGCGCGCCGTCTTGAATCCTCTGTCCAGCTGGGCCGAGGCCATGAGCCAGCTGTACAGCAATCCGTACAGCCCGTACGCCTACACCGCCTTCGCGCCGCGCGTGGCCGCGGGGTTCGAGCTGATGCATCGGCTCGGCAAGGAGTACGAGAAGCCGGGCTGGGACCTGAAGACCACGCCGATCGACGGCCACGAGGTCTCGATCGTCGAGCGGATCGAGCTGAGCAAGCCCTTCTGCAACCTGATCAAGTTCGAGCGCATGCTGCCGGCAGCCCTCGAGGCCCGCAAGGCCGATCCGGTCGTCCTGGTGGTGGCGCCGCTGTCCGGCCACCATGCCACGCTGCTGCGCGACACCGTCCGCGCGCTGCTGCCCGACCACAACGTGTTCGTGACCGACTGGATCGACGCGCGGATGGTGTCGGTGTCGCAGGGGCCCTTCCACCTGCACGACTACGTGGCCTACGTCGCGCAGTTCATCCGGCACCTCGGACCCGACGTCCACCTGATCTCGGTCTGCCAGCCGACCGTGCCGGTGATGGCCGCGGTGTCGCTGATGTCGACGCTGGACGATCCGAAGCTGCCCCGGTCGATGACGATGATGGGCGGGCCGATCGACACCCGCAAGAGCCCGACGCAGGTCAACAACCTGGCGACCGAGAAGAGCTTCACCTGGTTCGAGCGCACGGTCATCTACCGCGTGCCGGGCAAGTACCCGGGCGCCGGACGCGCGGTGTACCCCGGGTTCCTGCAGCACGCCGGCTTCGTCGCGATGAACCCGGACCGCCACGCCGAATCGCACTGGGACTTCTACATGAACCTGGTGCGCGGCGGCGACGAGGATGCCGAGAGCCACCGCAAGTTCTACGACGAGTACAACGCGGTGCTGGACCTGCCGGCCGAGTACTACCTCGACACCATCAAGACGGTGTTCCAGGAGCACCGGCTGCCGCTCGGCACCTGGGAGATGCCCTTCGAGGGCCGCAGCATGCGCGTGGCCCCCGAGGACATCCGCAAGGTCGCGCTGTTCTCGATCGAGGGCGAGCTCGACGACATCTCCGGCGTCGGCCAGACGAGCGCCGCGCTCGACCTGTGCCGCAACCTGCCGAAGAAGATGAAGCGGCAGATGGTCGCGCAGGGCGCCGGACACTATGGCATCTTCGCCGGCCGCCGCTGGCGTGAGATCATCTGCCCGCAGATCCGCGCCTTCATCCGCGAGCACGCCTGAAGCCCCACGCCCCACCCCGGACCGCCGCAGCACCCGCCTCGCCGGCTCCGAGCCCGCTCGAACTGGAGGCACGCATCGACGCGGTCGATGCGCTGCTGCCCCAGACCCAGTGCACGAAGTGCGGCCAGGGCGGATGCCGGCCGTACGCACGTGCGATCGTCGTCGACAGTGCCCCGATCGACCGCTGCCCGCCCGGCGGCGTGGCGGGCATCCGGCTGCTGGCGAGCGCCACCGGGCGCGAGGCGCCCGCAGCCGTCGACCCCGCCTGCGGCATCGAGCAGCCCCGACGCATCGCGCGGATCGTCGCCGACCTGTGCATCGGCTGCACGAAGTGCATCCAGGCCTGCCCGGTCGACGCGATCGCAGGGGCCGCACGGCGCCTGCATGCGGTGATTCCCGAGCTGTGCACCGGCTGCGACCTGTGTGTCGCGCCCTGCCCGGTCGACTGCATCGAGATGATCGCGCCGCCCGCCGACGAGGCGACACCCGCCGCCTGGAGCCGCGCCGACGCCGACGCCGCACGCACCCGCCATCAGCGACGCGCGCGTCGGCTCGAGCGGGTCGCCCGTGAAGACCGCGAGCGCCACGCCGGCGAGGCGCACGCCAAGCTCGATGCGCTGCAGGCCGAACCTCAGGATGCGGCCGTCGCCCGCAAGCGCGCGATCGTCGAGGCGGCCATCGCACGCGCTCGCGCCCGTCTGCAGGGGGCCCGATGAAGGTCGCCGATCGCATCGAACTGTTCACTCGGCTGCGGGCGGGCAATCCGACGCCCACCACCGAACTCGAGTACACGACGCCCTTCGAGCTGCTCGCCGCGGTCCTGCTGTCGGCGCAGGCGACCGACAAGGGCGTGAACGCGGCCACGCGCCGGCTGTTCCCGGTCGCGAACACGCCGGCGGCGATCCTCGCGCTCGGCGTCGAGGGGCTCGAGTCGTACATCCGCACGATCGGGCTGTACCACTCGAAGGCGAAGCACCTGATCGAGGCCTGCCGGATCCTGGTCGAGGCCCATGGCGGCGAAGTGCCGCGCGACCGCGAGGCGCTCGAGGCCCTGCCCGGCGTGGGCCGCAAGACCGCGAACGTGGTGCTGAACACCGCGTTCGGGGAGCCGACCATCGCCGTCGACACCCACATCTTCCGGGTCTCGAACCGACTCAAGCTGGCGGCCGGCAAGACACCGCTCGCGGTCGAGACCGGGCTGATGAAGTCGGTGCCGACCGAGTTCCGCCAGGACGCGCACCACTGGCTGATCCTGCACGGGCGCTACGTGTGCAAGGCGCTCCGGCCGGAGTGCTGGCGATGCCCGGTGGCCGACCTGTGCCCGTTCAAGCCCAAGACCGCGGCGCCGGGCACGGCCCCGAAGACGGGCAAGTCCGTCCGCCCCCCCGCCCCCCGCGGCACCGCCCGCAAGGCTTCCTGACGCGATGTTCAACCCGAGTCGTGACGATGTCCGGCGGTTCTTCTGCGAGGCCTGGCGCAAGCACGGCGCAGCGCAGCCGCTGACGCCGCTCGAGGCCATCGCCGCCGACTGGATCGGCCGGCACCCCGAGTACCACGCACTGCTCGCCGACCCCGTGGCGGCGCTGGGCGCCGAGTTCCCGCCCGAGGCCGGCCGCTCCAACCCCTTCCTGCACCTCGGCCTGCACCTGTCGCTGGTCGAGCAGCTGCAGATCGACCAGCCGCCCGGCATCCGCGACGCCTTCCGCACGCTGCTCCAGGCGACCGGCGACGAGCACGAGGCCGCCCACCGCGCGATCGATGCCCTGGCCGAGACGATCTGGGAGGCCCAGCGCGACCGCAGCCCCCCGTCCAACGAGCGCTACCTCGAGCGGCTGCGCCGGGCGGCCGGGCCGTCCGCCCCCGGACCGTCCACGCCTTGACTCGCCTGCCCGCGCCCGGCTGCGCGACGCGTCGCGCGCCTCGCGCGATCGGGTGGCGCGGCGTGCGTTTCTGATACCCTGCGCCCGCCCTTCGTTCCGACCGGATCCCGTCATGCTCGGCCGCCTGATGCCCCGCGAGGGCCGCTTCTTCGACCTGTTCAACGCTCACGCCGAGCGCATCGTCGAAGGTGCCGCGCACCTCGTGCTGCTGATGCAGCACTACGACGACGCTGCCGCGCGCCAGTTCGAGCTGCAGGAGATCGACCGGATCGAGACCTCGGCGGACAAGATCACGCACGAGACCTTCGCGCTGCTCCACAAGACCTTCATCACGCCCTTCGATCGCGAGGACATCCATCAGCTGATCTCGCGGATGGATGACATCCTCGACCTGACGCAGGACGTCGCCGAATCGGTGATGCTCTACGACATCCAGGCGGTCACGCCCGAAGCGATCCAGCTCGCCTCGCTGTCGCAGATGTGCTGCGAGCGCGTGCGCAGCGCGGTGGCGATGCTGACGAACATGGACAACGCCGAAGCGATCCTCAAGCTGTGCAGCGAGATCGATCAGCTCGAGTCGGATGCCGACCGGGTCATGCGATCGGCGATGTCGAAACTGTTCCGCGACGAGTCCGACGTGCGCCAGGTGATCAAGCTCAAGGCGATCTACGAGCTGCTCGAATCGCTCACCGACAAGTGCGAGGACGTCGCGAACATCCTCGAGGGCGTGGTCCTGGAAAATGCCTAGCCGCAGGACCGGGCGGGCATGACCGAGCTGAACTTCAGCCTGAGCGTGCTGGTGTTCCTGGTCGTCCTGGCGCTCGCGTTCGACTTCATGAACGGCTTCCACGACGCGGCCAACTCGATCGCGACCGTGGTCTCGACCGGCGTGCTCAAGCCCTACCACGCGGTGCTCTGGGCCGCGTTCTTCAACGTGCTCGCCTTCGCGGTCTTCGAGCTCAAGGTCGCGGCCACCGTCGGCAAGGGGATCGTCGACGCATCGGTCGTCGATCACTACGTGATCTTCGGCGCCCTGGTCGCCGCGCTCATCTGGAACGTGATCACCTGGTGGTTCGGCATTCCCTCGAGCTCCTCGCACGCGCTGATCGGCGGGATGGTGGGCGCGACGGTCGCCAAGGCGGGCGTCGACGCGCTGATCGCCTCGGGCATCCTGAAGGTCGCCGCGTTCATCCTGGTCTCGCCGCTGCTCGGCTTCGCGCTCGGCGCGGTGCTGATGCTGGCGACCTCATGGCTGTGCCGACGCAGTTCGCCGCGGCGCATCGACCGCTGGTTCCGCCGCATGCAGCTCGTCTCGTCGGCGATGTACAGCCTCGGGCATGGCAGCAACGACGCGCAGAAGACGATGGGCATCATCTGGCTGCTGCTGATCGCGGCGAACGCGACCACGCCGGATCACCTGCCCGGCTGGGTGGTGGCCTCGTGCTACCTCGCGCTCGGCTTCGGGACACTGTTCGGCGGCTGGCGGATCGTCAGGACGATGGGGCAGAAGATCACGAAGCTGAGGCCGGTCGGCGGCTTCTGCGCCGAGACGGGCGGCGCGATGACACTGTTCATCGCGTCGGCCAGCGGCATCCCGGTCTCGACCACCCACACCATCACCGGCGCGATCGTCGGCGTCGGTTCGGCGCGCAAGTTCTCGGCGGTGCGCTGGGGCCTCGCCGGCAACATCGTGTGGGCCTGGGTGCTGACCATTCCGGCGAGCGCCGCGATGGCGGCGCTCGGCTGGGCCTTCGGCCGGATGATCCTGTAGGCACGACGATGACAGACGACACCGAACAGGTCTGGCTGGAACTCCCCCCGATCTCGGCGAGCGCACCGAAGCGGCTGCTGGTGTTCCTGCACGGCGCGGGCTCCTCGCCCGAAACCTTCGCGCCAGTCGCGATCGCCTGGCAGCTCAAGTTCCCGGGCGCCACGGCGGTGCTGCTGCAGGGCCTGCGGCGCTTCGGCAGCCTCGCCGACTGGTTCGATGCGGGCGCGCGCGATGCACGGGGAGCGCTGGACCTCACCGAGACGACCGGCACGGTGAGCGAACGGATCGCCACCCTCCAG
>CAIUGQ010000081.1 GCA_903898725.1 uncultured Burkholderiales bacterium
CGCTGGCGACGAAGACTTCGGGATGAAGCCCGCGGCGCCGGCCTCGACCATGCGGCGCACGAGCCCGGGCTCGTCCTCGCCCGAGACGACCACCTGCGTCGCGGTGGCGAAGGCGTCGCGGACCTCGGCGATCGCGGCAGCGCCGCAGGCGCCGGGCAGGGACAGGTCGAGCAGGACGAGGTCGACCGGCAGGCCGCGATGGGCCCGTGCCTCGGCGCAGCAGCCGGCCTCCAGGACCGCGAGCCCGGCATCGAGCTCGGACAGCAGGAACCTGAGTCCGCTGCGGAACAGCACGTGGTCGTCGATGAGGAGGAGGTTCAACGCGGTCGGCGATCGAGTGAGCACCTGTGGAACGGCGCAGGCCGCGATGCGGGAGGCATGCACGTCCGATTACACGGCATCCGGCGGCGCGGACGCAATCGCCCGATCGGCCTAAGCCATATGGCCAGTGGGCGCCGGTCCCTCCTCGAACTTGACCGGCGCTCCACGGCTAAGCTCGAATACGTCCGATGAGCGACACCAGCGCGCCGCGGGGCCCGCGCCCTCCCCCGCCCCGACCGCGCATCGCGCGACCGATCGAGACCTTCCTGGCGCAGCATCCGCCGAACGGACCGCGTGCCTGCGATGTGCTGGTCGTCGGCTCCGGCTATGGCGGCAGCTTCGCCGCACTGGAGCTGGCGGCGGATCACCGCAGCGTCTGGGTGTTCGAGCGGGGCCGGGAGTTCGGCGCGGGCGCCTTCGCCGAGACGCTCGGCGAGCTGCCCGGCCACGTGCAGTTCACCAGCGGCGCGAGCGGCGTGCCGCGTGGCTACCGCGACGCGCTCTTCGACATCCGGGTCGATGACGACGCGGTCGCGCTGGTGGGCTGCGGGCTGGGCGGCGGCTCGCTGATCAACGCCGGCGTGTTCCTCGAGCCGCGCGACGCGGTGCTCGACGATCCGCGCTGGCCGCGCGCCGTGCGCGAGGACCGGACCGGGCTGCGCGCCGCCTACGACTGGGCGCGCACCGTGATCGGCGTGGCCCCGTTCGAGCGGCCCGAACGCTTCCCGAAGTACGTGGCGCTGCGCCGGCTGGCGCGCGCGATCCCGAACGCGGGCGTCTCGGCCGCACCGATCGCGGTGGCCGCGCACGACGGCGACAACGCCGTCGGCGTGCCGCGGCGCGCCTGCATCGAATGCGGCAACTGCGTGACCGGCTGCAACCACGAGGCGAAGAACACGCTGCCCGCGAACGCGATCCCGCTCGCGGCCGAGCGCGGCGCGCGCTTCTGGACCGGCGCCCGCGCGGTCCGGATCACGCGCGCGCGTCCCGGCTCGCGGATCCCGGGCAGCGGCGCGCCGGCACGCTGGAGCGTGCACTTCGAGCGGATCGCGACCCTGGGCCCGGGCCGCGATGCGCCCGACACCTTCGAGGTCCTCGCGAACGTGGTGGTGCTCGCCGCGGGCGCCCTCGGTTCGGCGGAGCTGCTGCTGCGCTCGGCCTGCGACGACCTGCCGATGCCCGCGACGCTCGGCGCACGCTTCTCGGGCAACGGCGACCTGCTGTCGTTCGGCTGGGGACAGCGCACGCCGGTGCATGCGGCCGCCCGTCCGAGCGACGGCACGGACGATGCGAGCGCCCCCGGAGCGGGCGATCGCCCGAGGGTCGGTCCGACCATCGTCGGCGTCATCGCCACCCGCGGCGACGACTCGATGCCCGGCTCGCTGCCGCGCGACGCCGTGCTCCAGGAAGGCGCCGTGCCGGCGGGGCTCGCCCCGATGATCGGCACGCTGCTGTCGGCCGCGGGCACCGTGCAGTCGATGACCCATCCGGGCGTCCCCTCGCAGCGCGCCTGGGCCCGCGGCGGCGACCCGATCGCGGTGCGAGACGACCTCGCCGACCGCTGCCAGGTGCTGCTGGCGATGGGACGTGACCGGGCCGACGGCCGGCTCGGACTCGACGCCCCCGATGCGGCCGGGCGCCGACGCTTTCGCTTCGGACTCGGCTATGCCCGCGACGACGAGACGATCGCCGGCATCGAGGCCGCCCTCGAGCACGCCGGCGCCAAGAACGGCTTCGACGGCGGCTTCCACCTGCCCAACCCCGCCTGGCGCCCGCTGCCCGCGGCCGCCGAGGCGATCTTCGGCAAGGTCGACGGCCGCCTCGTCACGGTGCACCCGATCGGCGGCTGCGTGATGGGGGACGACCGCGCTGCGGGCGCGGTCGACGATCTCGGCCGCGTGTACGACCCCGCAGCCGCCGATCCGCGTGCGGTGCACGACGGCCTGCACGTGCTGGACGGCGCGATCCTGCCGACCGCGCTCGGCGTCAATCCGATGGCCACGATCGCCGCCGTGTCGATCCGCGCCTCGCGACGGATCGCGGCGACGCTCGACGCCGAGGCCGCCGCGCGCCCCGACGCCGCACCGCAGGCGGGCCCGTGGCCGGTGAGGCTGCGACCCGCCGGCTCGCCCACCGCGACCGACGAGGGCATCGCCATTGGCGCAGCGCCTGCGGTCCGGACCCCGCCGGCGCCCGCGCGCCTGCGCTTCGCCGAGGCGCTGCTCACCGAGCCCTGCACGCCGGTCCCGGTCGCCGGCATGGAAGCGCTGCTCGACGCGGTGCAGCCGCCGCTGGCCGGCGGCACCGCCGCCGCGCTCGGTCGCGGCGACGCCCGGCTCGCGCTGCAGGTGACGGCGCAGATCGATCCGTGGCACTGGGTCGCCGACCCGGCACGGCCGTGGACCGGCGAGGCCGTGCTGTCGGTGGTCGATGCGCGCGGCGTGCCCCCGGATGGCATCGAGCGCATCGTCGGACGCGGCACCTGCGCGCTGCACCTGCTGCGGGCCGATCCGCCCGCCAATATGCTTGCGCTTACTTCTCGCCTGATCGGCTCCGCGCTTGCATTCAATGCCCGGCGCCCTGGCACCGGCTTCTTCGGCCAGCTCTGGGACCGGTTCTGGGAGCTCGGCGCGGTCGCGGTCTACGACGACCTGAAGGTCTTCCTGCGCACGCTGCGCATGCACACCACGCACCGAACGCTCGACTACTCGGCGACGCTGCGGACCGGCGACGGCGGCACGCTGACCCTCGCGGGCGGCAAGCGCCTCGCCTACACCGGCGACGCGCGCAACGTCTGGGACGCGCTGCTGCGCATCGATCTGACGCCCTCCCACGGCGGGCGTACCGGCGCGTCCTGGCCGATGCGGGTCGACCTGCTCGAGCTGCTGTCGCGCGGGCCGTACCAGCTGCTGAGCACCCCGGACACCCCCACCGCGGTGGCGGCGATGTCGGCGGTCGGCGCCCTGTGGCTGCGCGCGCTGGTGCAGACCCACTACTGGAGCTTCCGCGGACCCGACGACACCGCGCCCGACCTGCGTCCGCCCTCGGGCAAGGCGCTGTCGACGCTGACGCTGCCCGACGGCACGACGGTGGCGCCCGTCGAGCACGGGTTCGACGTGCGCCGCACCGAGACCTCGCCGGACCGCCTGCGGCTGCGCCTGTCGCGCTTTCGGGCGGCCGGTCGCACCCGGCGCGGCGCGATGCTGTTCGTGCACGGCCTGGCGCACGGCGGCGAGGTGTACACCACGTCGAGCGTCGAGCATCCGATGGCCGCGTGCTTCGTCGACGACGGCTGGGACGTCTGGGTGCTCGACCACCGGCTGTCGAACCTGCTGGGCCCGACGCCGCGCCAGGCCTCGACGATCGACGACGTCGCCACCTGCGACCTGCCCGGCGCCTTCGATGCGGTCGAATCCGTGCTCGCGGCCGAGGGCACGCC
>CAIUGQ010000082.1 GCA_903898725.1 uncultured Burkholderiales bacterium
CCGGCAGCAGGCTTTCCTGCATCCGATCCGCCCCCTCGATGTGTCGCATCACGCTCTCCGCTCGACTGACTTGGCCTCCGCTATTCTCACACCGAGCACCACGTTTTCACACGATCTCCGCGGGAACGTCCGGCCCGCACCCGCCGGGTTCGGCGACACCGGGCACGCGTCGTGCGACCCTCCCCTTCGGCAGGCCTCGACGGCCTGCGGCCGACGCAAGCATCCGCACGCCGGACCGACGAGGGTGAGCCGGACAGGAGTCACCCGCCCGGCAGCCTCCACCACAGGAGCAGGACGATGAGCATTCTTGACACGTTATTCGGTCGGAGCGAACCGCCCGGACGGGGGCAGCGCCCGGCCGCGGGCACGGCGGCACCGTTGCCGGACGAGCAGGCGCTCGCCCGCTACCGCTACATGCTGCAGACCGCCCCGCCGCACACGCTCGAGCAGGCGCACGCCGAAGCCTTCGCGAAGCTGACGCCGGGACAGCGGACCCAGCTGCTGCAGCAGCTCTCTGCCCAGCTGCCCGAGGCGGAACGTTCGGCGACGGCAGGTGCGCTGCAGGACGATCCGGCCTCGCTCGCGCGGCTGGCCACGCGGGCCGAAGTCCGTCAGCCCGGTACGCTGGAGCGCAACTTCGCCGGCCTGGGCGGACGGGGCGGCGGCGTGGGGGGCATGGTGGCCGGCTCGCTCCTCGGCGGCATCGCCGGTGCGGTCATCGGCAGCGCGATCGCGCAGTCGTTCTTCAGCGGCGCCGGCGATGCGGTCGGTGGTGACGCGGCCGCGGGGGCGATGCAGGCGGACGGCGGCGCCGACATGGCCGACGCAGGCGATGACGGCGACTTCGACGGCGGGGACTTCGACGACGTCTGACTCGCGAGCGGGGTGCCGCCGAACCGGAGCGCGGCGTTCGTCGGCACCCACCTACTCGCTGAACACGCGATTGCCCCGGATGAGGTCCACGAACCCGAGGGAACGGCACAGGAAGGCCGTGCGGCAGCACGGCCGTTCCGAGGTCTCGGTCATCAGCGCGCCGACGATCTCCGATTTCAGCCCGAGCCTCGGGTAGCGTCCGACCACTGCCGCGATCCGGTCGCGCGGCAAGGCGCCGAGGCCGAGACCCGCGACGTCGCCGCCCGAGCCGGCACGGACCATCTGCGCCTCCTTGCCGTGTTCGTCGCCGACGGTGACGTTCAGGTGCAGCGTGATCGCCTCGGCCGCCAGGCGCGCGCGGGCGTCGCTCCAGTGATGGCGCGTGGCCAGGTCTTCGACCGCCGTGGCACCGACCACGGTGAAGCAGTGGCGCGTCTGCCCCGTCAGGCGCCAGCGCTCCGTCAGCCCCCAGTCATGGAGCATCAGGGCCACGAACAGGGCCTCGTCGTCGAACGGCCGCGTGTCGTCGTCCAGCAGGCGCGCCCAGAAGTAGGCACGCAGGCTGTGATTGAGCAGGTAGGGCGGACAACAGGCCTCGGTCAGCGCGACGGCCTCGCGTGCGATCGCCGAGTCCGGCGGCAGGATCTCGGACACCTCGCGGCAGCGCAGCCGAGGGCCCGCCCGATGCTGCCGTCGGCTCGCCAGACGCGCCATCACGCCCTGGCCCATCAGCGTCAGCCGGTCGTGCCAGGCCAGGCGCCCGCCGGTCCGATCCATCCACGCCATCGTGCCCAGCTTCGCCATGACCGCCTCGTGTCGTGCAGTGAGTCGGCGCCATTCTGGTTACGATGCCGGTTGGCAACAACGTCATTGTCTTGCCGATTCTCGCCACCCGATTCCTGCCAACCGATGCCGCGATCCATCCGCTCGAGCCCCACGCGCCGCCTCGTCGTGATCCTCGTGTTCGACCGGGCGCACATGCTCGACGTCGCCGGTCCCGGCGACGTGTTCGCGTTCGTCGAGAGCTTCGACCCCGGCACGCGCTACGAGGTGTGCTGCGTCTCCGCACGCGGCGGGCCGGTGGTGCTGTCGAATGGCCTGAGCCTGATGACGCGTGCCATCGGCGAAATCCGGCCGGCCAGGATCGACACGCTGATGGTGACCGGCGCTGAGAAGGACGGCCTGTTCCAGGCGATGGCCGACGAAGCCCTCGGCGCCTGGGTGCGCAAGGCGGCGGGCACGGTGCGCAGGCTGGCGTCGGTGTGCATCGGCGCGTTCGCACTCGCGCACTGGGGGCTGCTCGACGGACGCCGCGCCACCTGCCACTGGTCCGTCGTCGACCTGATGCAGCGGCGCTTTCCGGCGGTGGCCGTCGATCGCACCGCGCTCTACGTGCAGGACGGCTCGATCTGGACCTCGGGCGGCGTGACCACCGGGATCGACATGAGCCTGGCCATGGTCGAGGCGGACTGCAGCCGACTGGTTGCCGGCCGCGTCGCCGGGGCGCTGCTGATGTCCGCCCGCCGCATCGGCAACCAGTCGCAGTACTCCGTGCAGCTGCGTGCGCAGACCGGCCGCTACGCGCAGCTCGTCGACTGGATCGGCGCCCACCTGGACCAGCCGCTGGACATCGCGACGCTCGCGACGCGCGCGGGCGAGAGCGAGCGGACCTTCTGCCGGCGCTTCGCGGCGGAGGTGGGCGAGCCGCCCGGGCACTACGTCGAGACGGTCCGGCTGGACGCGGCCCGGCGCGCGCTCGAGGGCGGCGCGGCCGCGAAGGCCGCTGCCCGTGCGGGCGGCTTCACGTCGGCCGAGCAGCTGGCCAGGGCCTTCCGGCGACGG
>CAIUGQ010000083.1 GCA_903898725.1 uncultured Burkholderiales bacterium
CTCGCCGCCACGCTCGCGCTCGGCGTCGGCTGCACCGCCGCGCAGCCGTCCACGGCCTCGGCCGAGGTCGGCCGCGCTGCCGGCACGCAGACCGGCACGACCTGGTACGTCCGCACCGACGGCGGCTCGCCCAGCCGCTGCGACGGCCGCAGCGACGCGCCGGCGGCCGGGGCGAGCGGTCGCGCCTGCGCCTGGGCGCATCCGTTCCACGCCCTGCCGCCGGGCGGCCCGCCGCGGATCGCCGGCGGCGACCGCCTGGTGATCGGCGATGGCGACTACATGATGGGCGTCGGTGCACCCGGCGCCACCGGCTGCGCACCGGAGTACTCGTGGGACTGCTACATGCCGCCGGTGCCCTCGGGCCCCGACCGTGCGCGCCCGACCCGCATCCTCGGCGCCGGCCATGCGAGCGGCTGCGCCACGCGGCCCCAGCTCTGGGGCACCGAGCGTGCCGGCACCGTGCTCAACCTGACCGGCTCGAGCAACGTCGAGGTCGCCTGTCTCGAGATCACCGACCGCTCCGAATGCGTCGAATTCCACTCCGGGTCGATCCGCTGCCAGCGTGACCGCCCGCCCTTCGGCAATTGGGCGGCCAACGGCCTGATCGCCAGCGATTCGCGCAACGTGCGGCTCGCGAACCTGGACATCCACGGGATGGCCAGCGGCGGCGTGCGCGCCGGTCGTCTCACCGACTGGGAAGTCGTCGACGTGCGGATCGCGGCGAACGGCTGGGTCGGCTGGGACGGCGACATCGGCGGCAAGGGCAGCTCCAACGCCGGCACCCTGCGCTTCACGCGCTGGGTGGTCGAGTGGAACGGATGCGGCGAGACCTGGCCGGGGCGCCAGCCGACGGGCTGCTGGGGCCAGACCGCGGGCGGCTACGGCGACGGTGTCGGCACGGCCAAGACCGGCGGGCACTGGATCATCGAGGACTCGGTGTTCCGTCACAACACCTCGGACGGGCTCGACCTGCTGTACCTGGTCGGCGACGGCAAGCTCACGCTCGACCGGGTGCGCGCCGAAGGCAACGCCGGCAACCAGATCAAGGCCCGCGGCCCGACCACGATCCGCAACGCGATCGTCGCCGGGCACTGCGCGTTCTTCCGCGGCAAGGCGTTCACGCACAACGTCGACGACTGCCGGGCGGTGGGCGACGCGGTGTCGCTGACGGTCGATCCCGGTCAGGTCGCGACGGTCACCAGCAGCACGATCTACGGCGAGGGCAACTGCCTGCTGGTCGCCGGCGGCGATCCGTCGAGCCGGGTGGTGGCGCGCAACACGATCCTGGCGGGCGGCCCGTTCGCGCTGCGTCCGTCTGACACCAGTTGCTGGTACTACGCCGAAGGCGGCATCGTGCTGCAGACCGACTACCTGCTGATCAACAGCCGTCGAGGACCGGCCTGTCCCGGCGGCACGACCCGCTGCGGCGTCGATCCGATGCTCCAGAGCACGCAGGCCGGCGCGTTCGACGCACGGCTGCGCGTCGGGAGTCCGGCCCGCGACAGCGGCGCGCCGGTCGGCGGTCCGGTGCCCGAGGTCGACGCATTCGGCGCGCCGCGTCCCGCCGGCGCCGGCACCGATCGCGGCGCGGTCGAGATGCAGACGCGCTGAGGGTCCCACGATGAGTCTCTCCCCCCGCCCCTTCGAGACTGCCGCGGACGGCGTCCAGGAGCCCCCCGAGCGCTTCTGGCCCGAGCTGCGCGAGGACCTCGGGCGCTACCTGCCCGCCGGTCCCGGGCCGCACGGGCTGCGCACCACGCTTGTCGCGATGACCGAGTACGGCTTCATCGCAACCGCCATCTACCGGTACGGGCGCCTGTGCGGTCGCATCCGCCCGCGCTGGCTCTCGATGCCGCCGAAGCTGCTCTATCACGTGCTGCGCATCTTCAGCGAGCTCGGGCTGGGCATCTACATCACCTCGACCTCGCGGATCGGACCCGGTCTGCACATCGGCCACTACGGCGGCATCATCCTGAGCTGCACGATCGGACGACGCTGCTCGATCGCGCAGGGCGTCACCGTCGGCTACAAGGGTGCCGGACGCTCGACCCACCCCCCCCGGGTCGGCGACGACGTGTACATCGGTGCCGGCGCCGTGGTCATCGGCGACATCAGCGTCGGCGACGGCTCGATCATCGGCGCAAACACCACGGTGGTGAAGGACGTGCCGCCGCGACACCGCGTGGTGAGCGCGGCGGTGCGCATGTCGCCCCTCGAGCCCATCGAGCCGCTCGCGCCCCGGACGCCGGCCGCGCAGGCGGCGGCTGCGGCCGTGCCCGAGACCTCGAGCAGCGGCCCGCCCGCCGGCCCGTGATCTTCTTCGCCGGCATCGCCGATGCGCTCGCGCCCAACGCGGCTCATGCGGCGCTCGCGCTCGGCCTGGCCTGCCTGCTGGCCTGGCGACGCGGCGCGCCGGCCTGGCTGCGACGCGGCCGGTACCTCCTCGCGCTGGTCACTGCCTGGGCGTGGGTCGTCAGCTCGCCCCAGCTCGTCAATCGCGCACTGATCGCCACCGAGGGCGTCCGCGACGACGCGACCGCGTGCCGCATCGAGGCCGGTCCGATGCCGCCGCTGTTCGTGGTGCTCGGCTCGGGCGAACTCTGGAATCCGGACGGCACGCCACGGGCGCGACTGGACTTCGAGGGCTGGAAGCGGGTCCGGCATGCGGTCGCGATGTGGCGCACCCATGGCGGCACGCTGCTGCTGGCCGGCGGACCCGGCGCCGGCGCCGAGGGTTCGCTCGCCGGCACGATGGCGGCCTTCGCCGCGGAACTCGGCGTGCCGGCGCAGGCGATCCGGCTGGCGGGCGGCTCGCAGGACACCCGCGAAGACATCGCCGCCGCCGCCGCGGCGGTCCGCGCCCACGGCGGTCCGGTGCTGCTGGTGACGAGCGC
>CAIUGQ010000084.1 GCA_903898725.1 uncultured Burkholderiales bacterium
GGGGCCACGTTCTCGACGACGACGCCCTTGACCCAGGCCACCTCCTCGGGCGTCTCGATGTGGTTCAGGCCGAGGTGATCGCCCTGGCCGATGTTGGTCACGACGCCGACCTTGCACCGATCGAAGCCCAGGCCCTCGCGGAGGATCCCGCCCCGCGCGGTCTCGAAGACGGCGGCCTGCACGTCCGGGTGCATCAGCACGTTGCGTGCGCTCTTCGGGCCGCTGCAGTCGCCGCTGTCGGTCTGCACGCCGTCGACGTAGACCCCGTCGGTGTTGGTCATGCCGACCTTCAGCCCCGAGCTGGCGAGCAGGTGGGTCACCAGCCGCACCGTGGTCGTCTTGCCGTTGGTGCCGGTGACCGCGACGGTCGGCACGCGCCCGTCGCCGCCGCCCGGATACAGCGTGCCGACGATCGCCTCGCCGAGCGGGCGCGGCGAGCCGTACGAGGGCGCCAGGTGCATCCGCAGGCCCGGGGCGGCGTTGACCTCGACGATGCCGCCGCCCTGCTCCTCGAGCGGGCGCGACACCGTGCGGCACACCACGTCGACGCCGCAGATGTGCAGACCGATCATCCGCGCCGCCTCGACGGCGCGCGCCGCGACCTCGGGGTGGACGTCGTCGGTCACGTCGGTCGCCGCGCCGCCGGTGCTCAGGTTCGCGTTGTTGCGCAGCACCACCTTGCGGCCGGCCTCGGGCACCGAATCGGCGGCGAGGTCCTGCAGCGCGAGGCGCGCGATCGCGATCGCATCGAGCCGGATCCGGGTGAGCGGCGTCGCATGGCCGTCGCCCCGGCGCGGGTCGCGGTTGACCGCGTCGACCAGCTCGCTGACGGTGTGGCGTCCGTCGCCGATCACCTGCGGCGGATCGCGCCGCGCCGCGGCCACCAGGCGTCCGTCGACCACGAGCAGCCGGTAGTCGTCGCCGGGAATGTAGCGCTCGACGATCACGTCGCCGCTGATCTCGTAGGCCGCCTCCCACGCGGCCTCCAGCTGTTCGCGGGTCTGCACGTCGACCGTGACGCCGCGTCCCTGGCTGCCGTCACGCGGCTTGACCACCGCCGGCGAATCGAGCGACTGCATGATCTTCCAGGCGTCCTCGAGCTCGTCGACCGAACCGCCGCCGGGCACCGGCACGCCGATCGACTCGAGCAGTCGCTTGGTCAGTTCCTTGTCCTGGGCGATCGATTCGGCGATCGCGCTGGTCGCGTCGACCTCGGCCGCCTGGATGCGCCGCTGGTGCACGCCCCAGCCGAACTGCACGAGGCTGCCATCGGTGAGCCGGCGGAACGGGATGCCGCGGGCGACGCCGGCCTGCACGATCGCGCCGGTCGACGGCCCGAGCCGGATGTCCTCGTCGAGCTCCTGGAGCCTGGCGATCGCGGCGGCACTGTCGAAGGGGGCGTCGGCGCGCGCGGCCTCGAGCAGTGCGGTCGCGGTCTCCAGCGCGAGGCGCCCGACCGCCTCCTGCGAATACTCGAACACCACGCGGGTGATCCCCGGTTCGCGGGTGCCGAGTTCGCGGACAAAGGCGACCGGGCAGCCCGCCTGCGCCTGCAGCGTCAGCGCCGCCTGCGCGAGCGCGCGCGGCACCGACATCGGCTCACCGGTCGCGGTGCGAAGGGGCGGCAGCGCGGGCAGCCGGGCCAGCAGGCGTGCCTCCAGGCCTTCGATCCGGTCGATCGACGTCTCGTCGGCGGTGAATCCGACGACCGCCTCGATCGCGGTGTGGCGGGTCCACACGTTCGGGCCGCGCAGCGCGCGCACTCGGTTGATGTCCATGGATACCGGGGGATGTGTCCGCGGCGGCGTTGCGGCCGGCCGCGAGGGAGGAAGGGGCGTCAGTTCGACGCGGTGTGGGCCACTCGGGCGGCGCGGCCGCGCGTCGCCTGCGAGGCGTGGTACGACTCGATCCCGGTGCGGATCGCCTCGGGCGTGAAGCTCAGCGCCCAGGCCACCGCGGCCGCAGGCAGCAGGGCGTCGGCGTCGCCCGCAGCCATCAGCCCAGCGAGGACGATCTCCTCGCGGCTGTCGGCCAGCACCAGGTCTCGGCCCCGTGCGAACGCCGCGCGCCGACCCGTTCCGCGGTGCGCGACGATCGTCGGAGCCGTCCCGTCGCGGCCGTACAGGATGACGTGCCCGTCGCACAGGCGCCCCATGTCGGCGACCTGCTCGTCGTCGGCGTTGAGCACCGCCGTGCCCTCGGGCAGCACGACGTCGACCTGGGTCCGGAGCACGCCCCACATCGGATCGCCGGCCTCGATGCGCAGGTCCTCGAAGGCCGCCTCGCGGTCGAGCGAGGTCACCACGCCGACCAGGCAGCGGTCGTAGGCGAGTCCTTCCGCGGCCATCACGCGCGGCGGGTTCTCGAAGACCGCCGCCTCGACGCTGCGATTCATCAGCAGACCGCGTGCCGCGTCCCAGCTGGTGCTGTCCTCGGTGCGGATCGTGCGGGTGCCGACGGTCAGGCCGTCGCGCGTCGCGACGCCCAGGCGCTTGCCGGTGGCGCGCAGCAGGTGCGCGACGAGGCGGGCGACCGCGGTCGTGCCGTGATGGCCGGCGATGCCGACGACCGGGATCCGGCCCGCGTCGCCGGGCGGGAACAGATGGTCGACGATGGCGCCGCCGACCGGCTGCGGCGAGCCCTCGGCGGGCTTCAGGTGCATCAGCAGGCCGGGGCCCGCGTTGACCTCGACGACCGCGCCCGCCTGCTCGGAGAGCGGTCGGGACACGTCTTCCGCGACCAGGTCGATGCCGGCGATGTCGAGTCCGACGACACGGGCGGCGAGCGCGACCAGCTTCGCAGTCGAGGGATGGACCTCCGCGGTGCAGTCGATCGCGACGTTGCCGTTGCGCTGGATCAGCACGCGCTGCCCCTCGGGCAGCACGGAGCCGGCCTCCAGGCCCTGGCGGGCGAGCTCGAGGCGTGCGGCGGTGTCGATCTTCACCGGGTTCAGCGGCGAGTCTTCGGCCGCACCGCGCAGCGGGCTGGAGTTGAGCTGCGAGTCGATCAGCTGCTGGATCGTCTGGCGGCCGTCGCCCACGACGAAGGCCAGGTCGCCGCGGGCGGCCGCGACCATCCGGCCGGCGACGACCAGCAGCCGGTGCTCGTAGCCGCGGATGAAGCGCTCGACCAGCACGCCGGAGCCTTCCTCGAGTGCGGTGGCATATGCGGCCTCGACCTCGTCGCCGCTCATCAGGTTCGTGCAGACACCGCGACCGTGGTTGCCGTCGTACGGCTTGACCACGACCGGAAAGCCGAGCGACTCCGCGACATCGCGCGCCTGCGCGGCGCTGCGCACGAACTCGCCTTCGGGAACGGGGACCCCGACCGAGGCCAGCAACTGCTTCGTCAGGTCCTTGTCCTTCGAGATGCCCTCGGCGATCGCGCTGGTGCGGTCCGTCTCGGCCGTCCAGATGCGCCGCTGGTTCGCGCCGTGGCCGAGCTGCACGAGGTTGCCCTCGTTGAGGCGGGTGATCGGGATCCGACGCTGCTCGGCCGCCTCGACGATGCAGGCGGTGCTCGGCCCGAGCCACAGCCGATCGACCATCCGGCGCAGCCGCTTCATCGTGGCCGCCATGTCGTAGGCGCGGTCCTCGATCGCCGCGAGCAGCAACTCGCGGGCTTCCTGGAGGGCGGCGCGTGCGATGTCGTCCTGGTAGGCGCTGACGACCACCTTGTAGACGCCGCGCGTCGAGGTCTCGCGAGCCTTGCCGAACCCGCCGGGCATGCCGGCCATGTTCTGCAGTTCCAGCGTGACGTGCTCCATGATGTGGCAGGGCCAGGTGCCTTCCTGGAGGCGTCGGACGAATCCGCCGGGCTCACCGTAGCTGCAGCGGTGTTCGGCCAGGTTCGGCACCCAGGCGACCAGCCGATCGACGAACCCGGGGAGGGTGTTGGACGGGTAGTCCTCCAGCTCGCCGATGTCCACCAGGGCCTCGATCACCTGCGGGTAGGTCCACCGATTGGGGCCGCGCAGCGTTCGGATCTCGAGGATCCGGATGTCTCCGGGAGATTTCATGTGGGTGAGGGCGGGGTGGTGGGCGCCGGCGGCGCACGGGGCGGACGGTCGGGCAGGATGGCCCGGACCGGATGATGCCGGTCGATGCTCACCGTTGAACGTGCCGTGTGGCATCCGGTTGACGGTGCCCGCGTCGCCCTTCGGATTGCCGCGGCGCGAAACGGGTCGCGGCCCGGGATGCGGTACCCTTCGCGCCGCGGTGTCGTCTTCGGACGGGGCCGCGCGGCGGCCGTCCGATACCCCTGATCTCATCAGGGTTGTCGATCCGGTCGCCGGTTGACCCCATGGAGACGAACGCACCCACCCAGCCGCCGACCGCGCCAGACAGCGCGGTGCCCGAGGCATGGCGCGCCGCGGTGCGCGACCGGCTCGTCTCCGGCGAGCGGGTGCTCGCCGCCCTGGAGATCGACCTCGACTCGCGGCTGCGCTTTGGCGACGGCCTGCTGCTGGTCACCGATCGGCGGGTCAGTGCCCGGGCGCCGGGCGCGACCGCCTGGAGCGACTGGCCGCTGCGCGACGACCTGCTGCTTCGCAAGCGCGATCACGCGGGCGTGGGCACGATGGAACTGGTCGACGGGGCCCGGCGCCTCGATCACTGGTGCTTCACCCTCGGTCGCGACACCTCGGCCCAGCGCCTGCTCGAGGCACTCGAGCTCGCGCAGACATCGCGCACGAGCGGCACCGCCGCGCCGTTTCCGCCCCCGCGCTGCACCCGCTGCCAGGCCGTGCTGCCGGCGCCCGGTGCCGACTGCACGGCCTGTGCGCCTGTGCCCGTCGAGGCGCCGCCGTCGACCTGGGTGCTGTTCCGCCTGTGGCGATTCGCGCGCCCGTATCGCGGGCAGCTGCTGCTCGGGTTCCTGCTGACCGTGGCCGCGACCGCAGCGACGCTCGTGCCGCCCTACCTGACCATGCCGCTGATGGATCAGGTGCTGATCCCCTACCAGAAGGGCGTTCCGATCGAACCCGAGACGGTCGGCATGTACCTGCTCGGGCTGTTCGGTGCGGCGATGGTCGCCTGGATACTGGGCTGGGCGCGCACCTACACGCTGGCGCTGGTCAGCGAGCGGATGGGGGCCGACCTGCGCACCCAGACGTACGAGCACCTGCTGGGGCTGTCGCTGCAGTACTTCGGCGGCAAGCGCACCGGCGACCTGATGGCGAGGATCGGTGCCGAGACCGACCGGATCAACCTGTTCCTGTCGCTGCACCTGCTGGACTTCGCGACCGATCTGCTGATGATCGTGATGACCGCGGTGATCCTGGCCTCGATCGATCCGTGGCTCGCGCTCGTCACGCTGCTGCCGCTGCCGCTGATCGCATGGCTGATCCACCTGGTGCGAGACCGGCTGCGCACCGGCTTCGAGAAGGTCGATCGCATCTGGGCCGAGGTCACCAGCGTGCTGGCCGACACCATCCCCGGCATCCGCGTCGTCAAGGCGTTCGCGCAGGAGAGCCGGGAGGCCGAGCGCTTCCGCGAGGCGAACCGGCACAACCTCGCCGTCAACGACCGCGTGAACCGCGTCTGGTCGCTGTTCTCGCCGACGGTCACGCTGATGACCGAGATCGGGCTGCTGATCGTCTGGGGCTTCGGCATCTGGCAGATCGCCAGCGACCGCATCTCGGTGGGCGTGCTGACCGCGTTCCTCGCGTACATCGGGCGCTTCTACCTGCGGCTCGACTCGATGAGCCGGATCGTCTCGTTCACGCAGAAGGCCGCCGCCGGTGCCAAGCGGATCTTCGACATCCTGGACCACGTCTCGAGCGTGCCGGAGCCGGCGAACCCGGTGATGCTGCCCAAGGTCGAAGGGCGGATCCAGATCGAGGGTGCGGCGTTCCGCTACGGCAACCGCGCGATCATCCGCGGCATCGACCTCGACATCGCCCCGGGCGAGATGATCGGGCTGGTCGGCCACAGCGGCTCGGGCAAGAGCACGCTGGTGAACCTGATCTGCCGCTTCTACGACGTCACCGACGGGACGATCCGCATCGACGGGATCGACGTGCGATCGGTGCCGGTCGCGCAGTTCCGCCGGCACATCGGGCTGGTGCTCCAGGAGCCGTTCCTCTTCTTCGGCACGATCGCCGAGAACATCGCATACGGCAAGCCGGATGCCACGCGCGCCGAGATCGTCGCCGCCGCCCGCGCCGCGCACGCGCACGACTTCATCCTGCGGCTGCCGCACGCCTACGACTCGCTGGTCGGCGAACGCGGGCAGGCGCTGTCGGGCGGCGAGCGCCAGCGGATCTCGATCGCCCGTGCGCTCCTGATCGATCCGCGGATCCTGATCCTCGACGAGGCGACCTCGGCGGTCGACACCGAGACGGAGAAGGAGATCCAGAAGGCGCTCGACAACCTCGTCCAGGGCCGCACGACCATCGCCATCGCCCACCGGCTGTCGACGCTGCGCAAGGCGAACCGACTGGTGGTGCTCGATCGCGGGCAGGTCGTCGAGGTGGGCGACCACGAGACGCTGATGGCGCGCGAGGGCGCGTACTTCCGCCTCTACCAGGCCCAGGTGCGCCAGGGCGACGAGAGCGAGAATGCATCGCGGCACAAGGTCTGGCGCGACGACGAGGACACCGATGGCTGACTTCGGGCTGTCACGCGACCCGTACGGCCGGCTCGTGCTGACCGCGGCGGACGGCGTCGAGCATGTCGCGGTGGTGCCGGTACGGGCATTCCCGATCGGGGCACCGGACGAAGGCCTGTCGCTGGTGAGCGCCGACGGTCGCGAGCTCGCCTGGATCGAGCGGCTCGATGCGCTGGACGCGCCGCGTCGCACGCTGATCGAGCAGGATCTGGCGAGCCGCGAGTTCGTGCCCGAGATCCGCGCGATCCGGGCGGTGTCGAGCTTCGCGACGCCGAGCACCTGGACGATCGAGACCGACCGCGGGCCGACCACCCTCGTGCTCAAGGGCGAGGAGGACATCCGCAGGCTCGCGCGCAGCTCGCTGCTGATCGCCGATCGCAGCGGCATCCAGTTCCTGGTGCGCGACATCACCGCCCTCGACCGGCCCAGCCGCAAGCTGCTCGACCGCTTCCTGTAGGGTCGCCCGACGCCGTTTCGCGGGGCGCGCGGCCCGCCGGCCCGATGCGTCCGGACCGCCCCGCCCCGGTGCCCACCCCGCTTGCGGGACAAAAGGCGTAAAATGCCCGGTTTTCGGCGTCATGCGGCCGAGCCGGCCGGACGCCCCCCCGATGAGCGAAACAGAAACACCCCCCATCACCTTCAACGACTTCGGCCTGGCCGAGCCGATCTGTCGCGCCGTCGCCGAGCTCGGCTACCGCGAACCCACCCCGATCCAGGCCCAGGCGATCCCGGTCGTGATGACCGGCAAGGACGTCATGGGGGCCGCGCAGACCGGAACGGGCAAGACCGCCGGCTTCGCGCTGCCGATCATCCATCGGCTGCTGCCGCTGGCGAGCAGCAGCGCATCGCCCGCCCGCCACCCGGTGCGCGCGCTGATGCTCGCGCCGACCCGCGAGCTCGCCGACCAGATCTACCAGAACGTCGCCGCCTACGCGAAGCACACGCCGCTGCGCTGCGCGGTGGTGTTCGGCGGCGTCGACATGAAGCCGCAGACCGCGGCGCTGCGCAACGGCTGCGAGCTGCTGGTCGCGACGCCCGGCCGCCTGCTCGACCACGTCGAGCAGCGCACGACGAACCTGTCGCAGGTCCAGATCCTCGTGCTCGACGAGGCGGACCGGATGCTCGACATGGGCTTCCTGCCGGACATCCAGCGGATCATCAACCTGCTGTCGAAGGACCGCCAGAACCTGATGTTCTCGGCGACCTTCTCGGGCGAGATCCGCAAGCTCGCCGAGAGCTTCCTGAAGAACCCGCAGCTCATCGAGGTCGCTCGCCGCAACGCGCTGGCCGAGAACATCTCGCAGGTGGTCTATCGGGTGCCGTCGGTCGAGCACAAGCGCGCGGCGGTGGCCAAGCTGGTCCGCGACAACGGCCTTTCCCAGGTCATCGTGTTCTCGAACACGAAGATCGGCTGCGGACGCCTGGCCAGGGAGCTCGAGAAGGACGGCCTGAACTCGGCCGCCATCCACGGCGACAAGACGCAGCAGGAGCGCCTCAAGACGCTCGAGGACTTCAAGGCCGGCAAGATCGTGGTCCTGGTGGCGACCGACGTCGCCGCGCGCGGCCTCGACATCGCCGAGCTGCCCGCGGTCATCAACTACGACCTGCCGTACTCGCCCGAAGACTACGTGCACCGCATCGGCCGGACCGGCCGCGCGGGGGCCTCGGGCATGGCGCTCTCGCTGATGACCGGCAGCAACGACGAGCGGCTGCTTGCCGACATCGAGAAGCTGGTCAAGAGCAAGCTGCCCGTCGAGGA
>CAIUGQ010000085.1 GCA_903898725.1 uncultured Burkholderiales bacterium
CGGACTCAGCTCGTCGTCGGCCCAGGCCACCGACCACATCAGCTCGATGACGCGGATCTTCTGGTCCATCGAGAAGTGCCGGTTGATCAGCGACGTGAACTGGAAGTAGTCGGTCGCCTGCCGGACCTCCTGCTCGGCGAGATCGAGCAGCGCGTCGGCTTCGGCGTCGCTCATGCCGAACTTGCCGCGCACCGCCGCGAGCGCGGCGGCGCGCTCGGGCTCGCGGATCTCGGCGTCGATCCGAAGCGTCTCGACCAGCAGCGCGGCGGTCGCGAGCTCGATCGTGTGGCGCTCGTCGCGGCCCGGGGCGGGCGCGATGTGTCGGTCGAAGAAGTCCTTGAGGGCGCGCAGCATGCGGGGCTCGGCGGAGGCGGTGCGTCCCGCCATTGTGCCGCGCCCCGCCGGTCGCGCTCGATCAGGCCGGATCCGCCGCGATCGTGTTGCGCAGCACGCCCACCCGATCGATCTCGATCTCGACCACGTCGCCGGCCTTCATCCACACCGGCGGCGTGCGCCGCGCGCCGACACCGCCCGGCGTGCCGGTGACGATCACGTCGCCCGGCTCGAGCGGCGCCACCGTCGACACGTACGCGATCTGCTTGGCGATCGTGTGGATCATCATCTCGGTGGTCGCGCGCTGCATCTCGGCGCCGTTCAGGCGCGTGATCAGCGTCATCGAGGTGCCGAACGGGATCTCGTCCGAGGTGACCATCCACGGCCCGAACGCGCCGCTGTGCCAGAAGTTCTTGCCCGGCGCGAACTGCGAGGTGTGGCGCTGCCAGTCGCGGATGCTGCCGTCGTTGAAGCAGGCGTAGCCGGCGATGTGCCGCCCCGCGTCGGCCTCGGTGATGCGACGGCCGCCGCGGCCGATCACCACCGCGATCTCGCCCTCGTAGTCGAACTGGATCGATTCGTTCGGGATCATCATCGGCTGGTCGTGCCCGACCTGCGCGTCGGCCCAGCGCGTGAAGAAGGTCGGCTGTTCGGTGACCTCGCGGCCGGTCTCGCGCACGTGCTCGCCGTAGTTCAGGCCGCAGCACCAGACCTTGCCGGGGTCGGGCACCACCGGCTGCAGCGCGACCGCGTCGAGCGCGGCATCGGGCTTGCGGCCAGCGGCCCAGGCCGCCACGCGCGCGAGGCCGTCGGCCGCGAGCGCGGCCTTGAGCGTCGGGTACTGCGAGGTCGCGTCGATCACGCCGCCGTCGACCACCGGGCCCCATGCAGGGCGACCGTTGAGGGTGAAGCTCGCCAGTTTCATCGTCCGTGTTCTCCGTTCAATCGAGCTTGACGCCCGCCTGCCTGACCACCGCGCTCCAGCGCGCCTGGTCGGCCCTGATGAAGGCCTTGAACTCGGCGGGCGTGCTGCCCACCGGGTCGCCGCCGAAGCTGCGCCAGAGCTCGACGAAGTCGGGCGCCTTCGCACCCGCGGCCACCGCGGCCGCGAGTCTCTCCTGGATCGCCGCCGGTGTCCCGGCCGGTGCGAACAATCCGATCCACGCGATCGGCTGGTAGTCGGGCAGGCCGAGCTCGGCGAAGGTCGGCACGTCGGGCAGCGACGGATGCCGGCCGGTGCCGGTGACCGCGAGCACCTTGAGCTTGCCGCCCTTGATGTTGCCGATCGCGGCGGGCATGCCGTCGAACATCAGCTGCATCGTGCCCGCCAGCAGGTCGGTGTAGGGGCTCGAGGTGTTGTAGGGCACGAAGCGCAGCTTCGCGCCGGTGGCCGACGAGAACCATTCGCCCGCCAGGTGCGAGTAGGTGCCGATGCCCTGCGTGGCCGCGTTGAACGCGTCCGGGTTCGCCTTGGCGGCTGCGATCAGCTCGCGCACGTCGGTCGCCTTCACCGACGGATGCGCGAGCAGGCCGCTGCGCAGCGTGCCCACCAGGCTCACCGGCTCGAAGTCGCGCTCGGCGTTGTAGGGCAGCTTCGAGAAGACATAGGGCTGGATCGAGATCGTGCTCGTGAAGCCCATGTACAGCGTATAGCCGTCGGGCGCGGCCTTGGCCGCGGCATCGGTGCCGATCTGGCCGGCGGCGCCGGGGCGGTTCTCGACGACGATCGACTGGCCGAGCACCGGCTGCATCTTCGCGACGATCTGGCGCGCATTGGTGTCGGGCCCGGTGCCGGCGGGAAAGGGCACGATGATCCGCACCGGCTTGTTCGGATACTCCTGCGCGTGCGCGCTGCTCGACCAGGCGGCCACGGCGGGCAGCGCGAGCAGTCCGGCGGCGAGCCGGCGTCGGATCGGGGTCATCGTCTCGTCTCCTCCTGGGCCGGCTCGGGGCGCGGCGACGGCAGGAGTCTGGTCGGGAGGACAATAATTGTCAACATGCGAGAATTCATGCGAGGATCGGGCCGCAATGACCCCGTGTGCCCCGCTCACGGATCGAAAGATGACACGAGGAGACCCCCGATGACCGAGGCCCTGCCCGACCTGCGCTTCAGCCATTTCGGCTTCTACGTCCGCGACATGGCCGCGATGGAGGCCTTCTACTCGGGCGTGCTGGGCCTGACGGTCACCGACCGCGGACAGCTCGGCCCGGTCGAGCTGGTGTTCATGAGCCGCGACCCGGAGGAGCACCACCAGATCGTGCTGGCGAGTGGCCGGCCCGAGGGGGCGCACTTCAACCCGATCAACCAGATCTCCTTCCGCGTGCCCGACGTCGCCGCACTGCGCGCGCTGTCGCGCCGGCTGCGCGCGGCCGAGGCCGCCGACCTGATCGCGATCACCCACGGCAACGCGATCTCGATCTACTTCCGCGACCCCGAGGGCAACCGCCTCGAGGTGTTCTTCGACACGCCCTGGTACTGCGAGCAGCCGCTGCGCGAGCCGGTCGACCTCGAGCAGCCGGACGATGCGCTGATGGCGCAGTCCGAGGCGATGGCGCGCGCGCGTCCCGGCTTCAAGCCGCGCGCGCAGTGGGTCGCCGAGATGCGCGAGCGCATGCGCAGGGGCTGAGGTGGACTGCGACGTCGCGATCCTCGGCTGCGGCCC